>WTAK01000164.1 GCA_013139625.1 Candidatus Delongbacteria bacterium
TCAGCTCTTGTCTTGTGAAATAATTTATGACACATCCTTTCAAATACCACTGACCCCACAGAAATATCTATATTATTATTAATTACAAAATTTATCGTCTGATTAATTAACTTATCCTTTTCTTCACTAGTTAAATCAATTATTGGAATAGTAAAATTCATTTTCTCTAATTCGGGATTTTTTTGATATTCGATTGTATCTGGTTTTAACGGGGGATTTGTTTTAAAAACTGGTAATTTTAAATCACCCTCCAGTTTTCCTAACAATGTGGGAGTTTGGGTAGTAGACCAATTAGTTTTAGCTCGCTCAGTAACATGTTGCGCAATTGGTCCAAAAATCTCAATGGCCGAAAAATCATTATCTTTTCTTTGTTTTTGAAGTTCTTCCAAAAGATAATAAGTAAATAAACCGTTTTTATATTCTGGGTCTTCAATTGAAATTTCATCCTCTTTACAAGCAGTAATACTAATACTTCCATTACCAACCACTGTGTTTGAAAATGATTTTATATTTTTTATTTCTTTTTTATTGGGTAGAGGAAAATTCTTACTATTTTTTGTTATAGCACCACTAAAGCATGAATCAACAAAAATAATGTTTGCTTTAGATGGTAAATTTTCAAAAATACTTTTTATATCTTCTACAGAAATACATGAATTTGCAATATCATTAGTAGCATCAAATGGAACTAAATAATTGAGGGCAGACTTATTATCTTTTGGATCTTCAACTGTTGCTCCATGTCCTGAATAATAAAAGAAAAATGCATCTTCAGAATTTATTTGATCTATCAGTTCTTTACCTAAGGCTGTTTTAATTTCAGAAAGAGTAGCTTCTGAATCGACTAATAATTTATTATATCCAATGTCACTTATGTTATTTTTAAAAAGAGTAAAAAAATCTGAAGCATCTTTTTCTGCATAATTAAGATTTGCATTAGAATTTTTATGCTTAGAAATCCCTATTGCCACTATATGATGTTTCATATCCACTATTCCTATTTTTTTATTTCTTTTATAGATTCTATAAGCTTATCCCATGGTCTACTTGCTCTATTTGTAAAATCAAGATATTGAAGGGATTCTAATCTTGGATGTAGTTGTGTCTGCTTAAGCATAATTGGAAAGATTTTTTTTCCCTTACCCCAAGCAAACGCCCACTCATAAGTAACATATTCTGATTTTCTAGCGTCTGGCGTCATTATAGCTATTACAGCTATTGAATTTTTAATTCCTATATCTATTTCTTCTCTCCAGTCTTGTCCAATTTTCAGTCTCTCATTATCAATCCATCCAGTAAGTCCATTCTTCTCGAGTTTTAATTTTAATAATTCTGCAAAATCTGCATCATTATGATTATGAGAAATAAAAATAATGTTTTTATTGTCAGACAAGTTTTCCATTTCAATTTTATTCTCAACTTTTTGTTCAACGGATAACCTTATTGCAATATTTTTGATAGTTTTAATTAGACCATTTATAATTTCTTCAACATCGTCTTTAGAATGATTTGATAGTGGTTCTCCGTCAGCTGGGATTAATTTACTTCGAACAATCCAATTAAATGATCCCCATTCTGAAGATTTATAAATTATTGGAAATAAAAACTTATCCTTACTATCAATAATACTATCAAATCTAGATTCAATTTTTTTAGAGACGAATGATAAATAACCTTCTGACAAAATCGGAATAACAATATCTGCGGAATCTATTGCTTTTAAAGTTTCAAGTTCCCATGCATCTTCATCTTCAACTATATCACCATAGGTAACTACTTTACGAATACCCTTAATATTCTGAAGTCTCCTCTTTAGCTTCTCTGCAATTTCATCATTAGACCAAGAATAATCTATATATATTGATAACTCTTTCATTTAGGTTTCTCCATTTTGATTGTAAGTATTTAAAATAAGAATTATTACATAATTAATCAAGAACGAGATTTGACAAAAAATAGAGGATATTTCTGAAGAGTTATTAAATTATGAATCTAATCCTATTCTTTTCCTCTATTAGGATTATCATTGGGATAACAACATAAGACATTATCTAAATATTCAATTCCACAAAAGTATTTACAAATTGATATATTTTTAACTGCACATTTATGTTCATTGGATTTCTCGTCTTTATTCCATGGGCAAGTATCTTGTTCCCAAGAAATATTTTTGGAATCAGATGTAAGATCAATATCCATATTCGCACCATCCAATTTTTTGACAATGCTATTTCTTGTATTTTCTTCCATGATAATCTTCCTGTAAACATGTTTTATTAAAATCGTTTTGGGGACGGCCTTCGAGCGTTCCCTACATCAAAAACTCTTTCAATTCTTGTTCTTTCTGTGTCCCAAATAACACCTTCTTCCCCGATTTCAGCTGAACAGACAATCCAACACTCCCTGACACATTATAAGCTTTCTTATTCTTCCCTAATCTGATCCCCCACCCACCATATTCTCGAATAGGTCGGTAAGTCGTAACCTCATAGCTTTCGATCTCATCCCAAGTTATCTTATGAAAACTTAAGTGAAATGGAAAAAACTTATAACTGATCCCACTATCAGCTATCATAGTAGTTAATTTGGCATGAAAGAATAAGAATAGAAGTAGAATAAAAAAGATCGTAGCTAAGACAAATGAAATAATAAGAGCATTGTCCGACATAGGTTTATTACCAAAAGTCTGACCAAGGATTATCTGCTCATAAAAACCGTAAGTAAATACACCAACTGAAGAAATTCCTGTTACAAGAACTAAGATCCAGATCCACAACTGTCTAAATTGCTGAGTCTCCGTATATATGGTCTTAAATTCTGTTTTCATAATACCCTCCCTTTGCTTACCATCTTCCTGTAAATAATCTTTTGATTTTTTATATCGAAGTGGGAAGGTGTGAGAGCCTTCCCCTACTGAATAATTATCAATTGTAAATTGTTAATTATTTTTCCACCACTGCATCAATTTTCTATGTTTTTCTCTTTCCTTTAAATCCTTTGCCACATGGATCTTTTCTCCGGTGAAAAAATTCTTCTCAGTATAATACATAGCAGCAGCAATTGTCATCGGCAACGGAATAAAATCCTGAACTTGCTCTACCCTGATATTATATCTCTTCAGATAATACATCATATTCTCTGCATCAGTCAAAGTCGCACCCGGAAAAGCCGAGATCAAATACGGTAGAACATACTGCTC
>WTAK01000450.1 GCA_013139625.1 Candidatus Delongbacteria bacterium
CTTCCGATCTCAGAATAAGAAAGTCAGGTACTGCCGGTGGACACAATGGTATCAAATCAATTATAAATGCTTTGTGTACAAATGAATTTCCAAGGTTACGAATTGGTTTCAGAACAAGTACTATCGCAAGTATCTTAGAAAGAAATCCTGATGTTCTACCTGATGTTGTATTGAGTAGAATACCTGAGAAGATGAATGAAGAAATTGGAATAAGCTTAGAAAAATCAGTGGATTCTATAGAGTTTATGATTGAAAATGGTATTGACAGAGCAATGAACCATTTCAATACTAAAAATGAGATAAATTAAAAAAATTATATACAAAAGGTGAAACTTATGACTGACATCAAGTACTGGATACCAATCTTCGGTTTAATTGGGCTTCTATTTGCTTTCTACAAATCTTACTGGATAGGTAAGCAAGAGAAAGGCTCTGAAAAGATGCAAAAAATTGGTGCTGCTATCAGTGATGGTGCAATGGCTTTTCTAAAGGCAGAATATTCTGTTCTAGTATATTTTGTAATTGTAGTGGCTGCTTTGTTAGCTTGGATGAATACAGGTAAAGATGATAGTAGTGCATTAGTAGCGGTTTCTTTTATTTTAGGTGCTGTTAGTTCAGCTCTTGCAGGTTATATCGGTATGAGAGTTGCGACTAAAGCAAATTACAGAACAACTCATGCAGCTAAAACAGGATTAGAAAAGGCTTTAGCTATTGCTTTCACAGGTGGATCTGTAATGGGTCTTTCAGTCGTTGGTCTTGGTGTTTTCGGACTAGGAACATTATACTTGGTCTATGGAAACCTTTGGGGTTGGGATACTGCTCTAAGTGCAATGAAGATCATCAATGTGATCACAGGTTTTTCATTAGGTGCTTCATCAATAGCTCTTTTTGCAAGAGTTGGGGGTGGAATATATACTAAAGCAGCAGATGTTGGTGCTGATCTTGTTGGTAAGGTTGAAGCCGGTATTCCTGAAGATCATCCTTTGAATCCTGCTACGATCGCAGACAATGTTGGTGACAATGTTGGTGATGTTGCTGGTATGGGTGCTGACCTATTTGAGTCTTACATTGGCTCTATTATAGGATCTATGGTACTTGGTGGTGCTTTTTTCTCCGCATTTGAAGCAACTGGTTTTAATCCGATGGGTGCAGTTTTTCTTCCATTGATATTAGCAGCTGCAGGAATAATCATATCAATACTAGGTACTTTCATGGTTAGAGTAAAAGAGGGTGGAAATCCTCAAACAGCTCTTAATGTTGGAGAATTTGGTTCTTCAGCTATTATGATCGTTGCTTTCTATTTCATTATAAATAAATTCTTACCTGAAAGCTGGAGTGTAGAAAAAGAAATTGATGGAATAATAGAAGTTACAAAATACACTTCAATGGGTGTTTTCTATGCTACTATAATCGGTATAATTGCCGGATTGTTAGTTGGTTTAGCCACAGAGCATTATACGAAATTAGGTGGGAAGCCTGTTCTATCTATAGTAAGACAATCAAAAACAGGTGCTGCAACAAATATTATAGCAGGTATCGGAATTGGTTTCGAATCAACAGCAATACCTGTTATTTTAATAGCAGCAGCTATAATGGGTGCCTTTCACTTTGCAGGACTATATGGTATTGCAATAGCTGCCTTAGGCATGCTTGCAAATACAGGTATTCAATTAGCAGTAGATGCTTACGGACCTATTGCCGATAATGCAGGTGGTATTGCTGAGATGTCTCAACAACCGAAAGAAGTTCGTCAAAGAACTGATAAATTAGATGCAGTTGGAAATACGACCGCAGCTATCGGTAAAGGTTTTGCAATTGCTTCTGCAGCATTAACGGCACTAGCTTTATTTGCTGCGTATATGCAACAAGCTAAAATATATACGATCAACATAGCTGAGCCTAAAGTTATGGCAGGATTGTTTTTGGGAGCAATGCTTCCATTCTTATTCTCTTCATTTGCAATGAAAGCGGTTGGCGCAGCTGCAATGGCTATGGTTGAAGAAGTAAGAAGACAATTTAGAGAAATTCCTGAATTAAAAGCTGCTCTTTCAATTATGAAGAAATATGATGGCGATGAATCAAAGATAGAAGGTGAAGATCTTAAGACATTCGAAAATGCAGATGGGAAAGCGGATTATCAAACTTGTATAAAGATATCGACTAATGCCGCAATGAAAGGAATGGTATTACCCGGTATTCTTGCCATATTATCTGTTATAGTAACTGGATTTTTGGGTGGTCCATTTATGTTAGGTGGTTTATTAGCAGGTATTACTACAAGTGGTGTTCTTCTTGCAATTTTCCAATCTAACACAGGTGGTGCGTGGGACAATGCAAAAAAACAAATAGAAGAAGGTGTTGAGATAGATGGATATAAATTTGAAAAAGGCTCGGATGCTCATAAAGCTTCAGTTGTAGGAGATACAGTTGGCGATCCTTTCAAAGATACTTCAGGACCGTCTTTAAACATATTGTTGAAGCTAACTTCAGTGGTTGCGCTGGTAATTGCACCTTTGATTGCAGTTTCTTAAAGATTGTTATTAACTTAAAGTAGAAACTAAATTACAGATTAGTATTGACTTAAAATAGAAAATAGATTACATTTGGCGTACAAATTCTTGCTGGTTCTCAGAGAGATCCGGCCTAAACAGACCAAAAGGAGAAAAAATGAGAAGGTATGAAACAACGATTATCATCGATCCTGCTCTTGATCAAACTAAGATTGACGAGACTATCTCTAAGTATGAAGAGATTATCAAATCAGACGGAGAGATCATTGAGTTAGACAATTGGGGCAAGAAAAGACTTGCTTACTCAATAAGAAAGAAACCTACAGGATTCTATGTTCATTATAGATATACTGCAGGTAGCGAGATCCCAAAAGCAATGGAGAAGGATTTCAATCTTAATTCTGATATTCTTCGTTTTATGACTATTGTTACTGACAAAAGAGCTCTTAGACAAGAAGAGTTAAATAAGTTAGCACCGGTAGAAGTCGAAGAAAAAAAGAAAGAACAAACTGAAAAGAAAGATTAAAATTTAACTACAGGATTTAATGATGATTAAAGAAAGAAAGAAAAGAATATGCAGATTCTGTGAAGAGCAGGTTGTATATATTGATTATAAAGATGACAAGAAATTAGGAAAGTTTACTACTGAACAAGGAAAGATAATTCCTAGAAGAACTTCAGGTGTTTGTGCAAAGCATCAGAGATTACTTACTACAGCGATCAAAAGAGCAAGAATATTGGCTATTATGCCTTTCGTCGATAACACTGCAAGATAAAGGAGTATTAACATGTTAGTTATATTAAGACAAGACTTAAATAGAGTTGGAAAAGCAGGTGAAGTCGTTAAGGTAAAAGATGGTTACGGAAGAAATTATCTAATTCCTCAAGGAATGGCTTATCCTGCAACAGATTCATATATGAAAGTTTATAACGAATCTACAAAATCTAAGAAATACCAGGAAATGCAGATCAAGAAATCTGCTGAATACCTTAAATCACTACTTGATAAGCAAGTTGTTACTATTGCAATGAAAGTAGGAGAGGATGGTAAGTTATTCGGTTCTGTTACTTCACAGCACATTGCTGATGAGTTAAAAAGCAAAGGGATCGATCTTGATAAGAAGAAGATGAACCTTGAAGAGAATATCAAGCAACTTGGTGAATATAAGATACCTTATAAATCTGCTTCAGAGGAAACAACTATCATTACTTTGAACGTAGTTAATGAAGCCGGTGATCAGAAACCTATCGTTGAAGAAATTGAAGAAGAAGTTGTAGAAGAGACTGTTGAAGAAGAGACTGTTGAAGAAGAAATAGCAGAAACTGAAGGTGTTATTGAAGAACTTGAAGAAGAAGAGAAAGCTGAATAAATAAAAGTTTTTCATACAGAAATAAAAAAGACCGATTTAAAATCGGTCTTTTTTTATATCTCTTTGTTCGGATTTAAAATACAACTCCAATTGTCATAACCATCATTGAGATACTGTTATTAAGATCGAAATATATATCTTGTCCTGACCAAGCATCCCATCCAGAATACTCAATTTGAGATTCACCGAGATTTAAATATCTGAGACTTAGATCAAGTTTTCCAAAAGTGATCCCACCTCCAATAGTAAATGCCGGAGTAACTCCGATCCCTTCACTATAGATATCCATATAATAATTAAGTCCATCCCAATAATCATAGTACTCTATTTCATAATGATCCGGTGGTATCACTAAATTCATACCTATAGTTAAATTTCCGTATGTAGAGAAATTTGGATTAATATTGTGTCTATATGAAGCTCCAACTGTCATTGGAATATTCCCCCAGCTGCCAAAATCATATTCATACACATCATATAGATAATTATCGTAAAGTCCTTCAACAAAAGCATCTTCGTCTACAGGATTAAAAATAAAAGCAAAATCTGTTACTACATAAAATCCTGTTTGCCCAACAGGGAATGAACTCATTAAACCAAATCCATAACCTGATCCTGCAAATCCTGAATTATGAAACTCTTCATCAAAATATCCATACGGAGTATCAAATGTTGAATTATCTCCAAAATCGCTGGTAGGTCCTGCAAATATACCGTAGAAAACAGTTTGTTTTCTTATAGTGCTATAATCAACGACTTTCTTACCAGTATTTTTATAATGCTGATCAAGCATACTTTCATTTTTATTCTTAGCTTCTTTTTCTTTTCTAACTCTTGCTTCTTCTTCAGCCTGTTTTCTAGCAAGAAGAGCAGCATCTTGTATCTCTTTTTTTAGTTTTTCTTCCTCAGCTTTTTTCTGGGCAGTAAAATAAGCAGTTTCTTTTTCTTTTCTCAGTCTTTCTTCTTCGGCCTGTTGTATTTTGACTATATCAACTTCTTTTTTAGCTTTAGGTATCTTTACTTTGAATTTTGCAGATGAAAAAGGTATGTGTCCGACTTTATCGTAGGCTACTTTCACACTGTGGTCGTAGTTCAGTTGTTCTTCATACATATAATCTGTCTTTAGAGACAGCTTTGTAATTGATTCAGCAGCATCACCAAACAGCTCAATATTACCGATACCGTCCCTTACTTTCACAGGTCTTGACCATATATCCCCATTAAAATATGTTAGCACTAAATTTCTTACTTTACTGCCTTTATAGTTTACTTCAAAATCAAGATTCTTATATTTTTTACTTTCTGAAACCTGATTAAACTTAAAATTTATGGAAGTCAGAATAGAATTTATTTTCTCGGGTAAAGAGATAGTCAACAGTCTGTCATCAAGTTCATCACAGCTTAAAGCCTGACTCTTAGGTTCGCTTTTAACGAGTAGTAACGCCCAGTAATAATATTTTAAAGCATCACCGATACGTATCTGTTTTTCAGCATTCAAACCTGATTTTACAAAATCTTTGATCTTAACATTCAAAGTATTCTTTTCTTGTTTTTTCTCAAGCTTTTTCAATACTTCTTCTTCATCAACTTCTGCAGAAACTTTATAGAAGATAGTGCTGTTAGCTCTATCAATGTTTTCTTCGTTTATAACAACATTCTTTAGAACACCCAAAGATCTTGCGACTACTTGATCTTTTTCAGTCATGTAATTCTTATAAACACTTTCACTTGAAATGTAAGTTGCAAATTTTTCAAGAGCATCTCTTTTTGCAAAATCCAAACATTTTTTCTTTGCTTGTACAATAGTCTCATCATCACTATAAGTATAAGTGTATTCTCCTTCTACTTTCACGATCTTTGCCGAAAGAACAAATGAGAAAATTAAGATTAACAAAACGAGAATATTTTTCATATCTTCAACTCCAATTACTTTATATATGTGTTACTTCATAGATTAGCTTATAATATATATGTATATGTAGGTTTACACAATAATAAAAAAGGCGATCATACGATCGCCTTTTCTCTTTATTTAACACTCTCAACAAGGGATTTGAACCCATCAGCATCATGAACTGCCATGTGGGCAAGGACTTTTCTGTCTAATTTAATTTCTTTCAGAGATAATTTGTGCATGAATTCAGAATATTTCATTCCGTTCAATCTTGCAGCAGCATTGATCCTAACGATCCACAGCTCTCTAAATTTTCTCTTCTTTACTTTTCTGTCTCTGTAAGCGTATTGTCCAGCTTTTTTAGTTGCATCTAATGCATTTTCAATAAGCTTGGATCGTCTTCCCCAATAACCTTTAGCAGCCTTTAAGACTTTCTTTCTACGGTTACGGGAGGCTA
>WTAK01000467.1 GCA_013139625.1 Candidatus Delongbacteria bacterium
GGAATAACCTGTAGTTCGAGCCATAGAAGAAGTCTTTGTATCTTTGCAATATTCATCATAGAGATCATAGGTGTATTTTTTCTTTACTCCATTTTGCTCTCCTGCAATAACAATTCTCATGACAGTAAATTCCTCTTCAAATCTACCTAATTTCCAATTATTATCTGAGAAAAGAAGTTTTTCAGTCATTTGTAAAGGAGTGATCTTTGTTCCATTGAAATCTATAGGTTCCTGACTGAAAAATCCTGATTCCCTGAGAATTCTTGCTTTTTCAATATGTCCGGGATATCTCATAGTCTTTTCTTTCATATTGGGAACATCAGGTATAGTTCTTATCAAAGATCGTAAACCATCACTATTCCATGCTTCTAAAGTTCCACATTGATCAAACTCGATAAGTTCAGGGTCAGACAGGGCAGTCTTAGTCACCTCCACCCCACTTTCTTTATACCTGGCAGGTCTGATGTACTCTTCAATAACATCACAAGGCGAAAATGGAGCTTTGTATTCCCATGGCCAAGTTCTTTTCTTAGGTAATCCACCTACAAGACAAAGGTATGAATCAACTTTCATTCTTTCATTGTGATAACCCAGAATAACATTACATATTCCCGGAGCTACTCCAATATCTGTAATGCAAATAACTCCTTTTTCTTTAGCAAGTTTATTCAGAGGCTCAGAATCTTCAGGGAAGAAAGCAATATCTACCACATTTTTACCACATTCGATAATAGTTTTTACTGTCTCATATCCCATAAAACCCGGCACAGCATCAACTACAAGATCCGCATCTGCAATAATATCTTTCACTGTCTGCTTATCTTTAAGATTAGCTTTAATAGTGCTCATTCCATATTCATTTTTTAAAATATTCAGAGCTTCTTCGTTAATATCAGCTACAACAACATCATATTGATCCTTGATATCAATTGCCATTGCGCTACCGACCATACCTGCACCTAAGACTACAACTTTCATTTTGTACCTCTTTATTTTGATTTTTTAATATTTATTTTGATTTTTTGTTCTGAACTGTAAAAATTACAAACCTGAAAAGCGATTTAAAAAACTGATTATTTGGTAAACAAAATTCTCCATAGCAAAAAGTACCATAATCTTATTGGATTGTCAAATAGTAAATATGGTTAATTGTGCTTGTATAAAACGATTAAATTCCTTATTTTGTGTTGATTAAAACAATAATAAGCAGTGTATCTATAAAATATTTTTGAGGGTAATTCAATGTTTTCTAAAAATATAATATTATTGACAATATTATCTATAATATTCGTTAGTTGCACAACTGAACTTAAACAAGGTAATATTATTTCTGTAAGTATCCTACCACAGAAGTATTTCGTTGAAAGGATCGTTGGAAACAAATTTGATGTAAATGTCATTATTCCTCCGGGATCAAGCCCTGCAACTTATGAACCTACACCTGCAAATTTGATAGCTTTATCCCATTCCCCTCTATATTTTAGGATTGGCTATATTGGCTTTGAGAAAGCATGGATGGAAAAGATCATAGCCGTAAATCCAAAGATGAAAATAATTGACACCTCAAAAGGTGTTGAACTTATAACTTCAGATCATCATCATGGCGAAGAAGAAATAGGTTCGCACGAGAATGAATCAGGTGTAAATCCACATATCTGGCTCTCCCCTTCTGCAGTTAAGATCCAAGCTGAGAATATATATAATTCAATCGTTGAAATAGATAAAGTTAATTCTGAACTCTACAAAAATAATTACGAATCTTTTATTAAGGATATTGATAAACTTGATATGCAAATAAAGATGATGTTCAAGAATATTTCTAATAGAAAATTCATTGTATATCATCCAGCATGGTCATACTTTGCTAAAGATTACGGTCTGATACAAGTACCTATTGAATTTGAAGGCAAAAGTCCTTCACCTGCAACTATCAAAAATATTATTGATACTGCAAAAGAAGAGAATATTAAAGTTGTTATTGTGCAAAAACAGTTTGATACCAAACAGGCAGAAGCAATTGCAGAAAATATACAAGGACATGTGATACAGCTGGATCCTTTATCTGAAAATTGGATAAAGAACATGATCACTATCGGACGAACATTTCAATTCGAATTGCAGGAGTAAGCATGGAAAAGATACTGGAAATAAAAAATATTACTGCCGGATATGGTAAAGAGATTATAATAGAAAATATCAATTTAGATGTTTATCAAAATGATTTCCTAGCTATTATTGGGCCTAACGGTGGTGGAAAATCTACTTTATTGAAAGTGATCTTGGGATTACTAAAGCCTTTCTCAGGCGAAGTTGATTTTAAAAGTAAATTAAATATCGGATATCTACCTCAAGTTCATTCTAACGATAGAAAATTTCCGATCTCAGTAAAAGAAACAATATTATCGGGATTATTATCCAAAAGAAAAATACTGAGTAAGTTTACAGCTGATGATCTAAAAGCTACTGATGAACTCATAGAGAAGTTCCATTTGGAAAAATTTACTAATCTTCCGGTTGGAGAATTATCAGGAGGACAAACACAGAGAGTTTTTCTCTGCAGAGCAATGATATCCAAGCCTGAATTACTTATATTAGATGAACCAAATTCATTCGTTGACCATGGATTTTCACTGGATCTTTACAATGTCCTTCTTGAGCTAAATAAAGAGATAACTATTATCATGGTATCGCACGACACAGGTGTGATTACATCTTATATAAAGAATATAGCCTGTGTAAATAAAACACTTCATTACCATTCCGGTGGAGAACTAACTTCAGATCTACTGGATCAATATCA
>WTAK01000221.1 GCA_013139625.1 Candidatus Delongbacteria bacterium
ATTTTCTTTCTGTAACAGCGAAAGATAAAAAAGGAGTAGTTTGCTTTGACAAACTTATCAAAGATCTAGTGAATTTAAGGTTTATGAGTATCGTGAAGGATATCAAATATAAGACATTAATACCTGAAAGTGATTACAATGATATTCTTGAAAAAACAGAGAACTATGAGGACGAATATCAAGAATTCGAGCAATTCAGAGCCGAAATAGGTGCTGAAGCTGTCCGTTTATTGTTGTCAAAAACAGATGTTCATCAGCTATCTAAAGATATGAGAAAGCAGATAACTTTAGAAAAATCTGAAGCTTCAAAGTATGAAATATTAAAGAAATTAAATGTTGTTGAATCTTTCAAAAATAATACAGAAACAAATAAACCGGAATATATGGTTCTTGATGTTGTTCCTGTAATCCCTCCTGAATTAAGACCTCTTGTACCTTTAGAAGGTGGTAGATTTGCAACTTCTGACCTTAATGATCTTTATCGTCGTGTTATAATTAGAAATAACAGACTTAAGAAGATGTTGGATATAAAAGCTCCTGAAGTGATCGTTAGAAATGAAAAAAGAATGATCCAGGAATCAGTAGATTCACTTTTTGACAATGGTAGAAAGAACAATGTTGTAAGAAGTGATGGCAAAAGAGCTTTGAAATCTCTATCTGATGCATTAAAAGGAAAACAAGGAAGATTTAGAAGTAACCTTCTTGGAAAAAGAGTTGACTATTCTGCCCGTTCAGTAATTGTAGTAGGTCCAAAATTGAACTTGAATCAGTGTGGGCTTCCAAAAGAAATGGCACTTGAGCTTTATAAACCTTATTTGATCAGAAAATTGATTGAATATGATCCAAATGTAACAACGATTAAGAATGCTAAGAAAGAGATTGAAACTGGAACTGACAAAGTATGGGAACTATTAGAAGATTTAGTGGATGCTCATCCGGTACTTCTGAATAGAGCACCGACTCTTCACAGATTAGGTATTCAGGCCTTCCAACCTAAGCTTGTTGAAGGTAAAGCTATTCAACTTCATCCTCTTGTATGTAAAGCTTTCAACGCTGATTTTGACGGGGATCAAATGGCGGTTCATCTTCCACTATCTCCAGAAGCTAAACTTGAAGCAAGATTATTAATGATGTCGTCCCATAATCTTCTACATCCTGCATCAGGTCATCCTGTTGCTTATCCGACTCAGGATATGGTTTTAGGTATATACTACATGACTAAAACTAAAGCTGAAAAAGAAAAGAATCCAAAGATATTCTCTTCTGTGGATGAGATAGAATTAGCAATAGAGTTCAAAGCTATAGACTATCATTTAAGCATAAAATTCCTATATAAAGGAGAATTGATCGATACAACTCCCGGAAAAGTAATGTTCAATGAGGTTCTTCCTGTTGAAATGAGAGAAGAAAGATACTATAACGAATTAATGATCAGTTCCAATGTAGAGAGAATCATCGAAGAAGCTATTGAGGAAGTAGGATTTAGTCAAACATCATTATTCTTAGATAGATTGAAAGATTTCGGTTATTTTTATGCTACGAAATCAGGTATTTCAATTGGTTTGGATGATTTTGTTATTTCTGCAGAAAAGGATAAGATGCTAGCTCAAGCTGAAAAGAGAGTTAACTTAATAAGATCATCTTATGAAGAAGGACAGATCACTGATACTGAAAGATATAATAAAGTTGTTGATGAGTGGACTAAAGCAACTAATAGAATTGAAAATGATATGTACGAAAATCTTCGTTTAGATAATGACGGATTTAACCCAGTATTCATGATGATGGATTCGAAAGCAAGGGGATCGAGAACTCAGATCAAGCAGATCTGTGGTATTAGAGGCCTTATGCAAAAACCTCAGAAGAAAATGGAAGTATCATCTGATTCTGTAATTGAGAATCCTATTAAGACTAATTTTATTGATGGACTTTCAGTACTTGACTACTTTATTTCTACTCACGGTGGAAGAAAGGGACTTGCCGATACTGCACTTAAAACAGCTGATGCCGGTTATCTTACAAGAAAATTAGTAGATGTTGCTCATGATGTAGTTATAACAGAGCATGATTGTCATACTATAATGGGTATAGATATCGCAGACCTGAAAGAAGGTGATAAAGTTCTTGAATCTTTCGTAGATAGAATATATGGTAGAGTTTTGGCAGAAGATGTTGTTGATTTTAGTAAAAATTCTGATGGTGATATAATTTGTGAAGCAGGTACATTGGTTGATAAGAAAATTGCAAAAAATATACTGAACTATAATATCGAAAAAGTTAAGATCAGATCGGTATTGACTTGTGAAGCAAAAAAAGGTGTTTGTGCAAAATGTTATGGTCAGAATTTAACAAACCGTAATCTTGTGTCAGTCGGGGAAGCGGTAGGAATTATGGCTGCACAATCAATTGGAGAACCTGGAACGCAGTTGACCCTTAGAACTTTCCATGTTGGTGGATCTGCAGATATCGCTACAGTTAAGTCTGATATAATGGCAAAGTATGATGGAACAATAGATCTTGAAAATGTTGAAACAGTTGTTTACGAAAAGAATCGTATTGCTATCAGAAGAAGTGGAAAACTTAGATTGATCGACAAGTTTGGTAAAGAAGTAATGAATGAAAGTATTCCATATTCAGCTGTTTTGTTAATCAAGAATAAAGAAGAAGTTAAAAAGAATCAAGTTCTATTCAAGTGGGATCCTTATAGTTATGTAATCCTTTCACACGTTAAAGGTTTTATTAAATTTAAGGATATTGTGGATGGAAGTACTTTCAAAACTTCATTTGATGAAAAAGTTGGAAGAAAATATAAAGTAATGATCGAGCCGAAAGAGAGAGCATTAAAACCAATGATCTATATTGTTGATAAGGATGGTAAAGAATTAGCGAAATACCTTCCTCCTTCAGGTGGTGCTCTTCAAGTCGAAGATGGACAGAAAGTGAAAGCAGGTCAAACACTGATTAAGATGCAAAGAACTCAGGGTAAAACTAAGGATATTACCGGTGGACTTCCAAGAGTAAGTGAACTGTTTGAAGCAAGAACTCCAAAACTTCCGGCTATTCTTTCTGAAATTGACGGTATTGTAAAATATGGTGAGTTCAAAGGTACCGCTCAGCAGATCTTTGTTGAAGACCTGAATGGGTCAGAGGTTAGAACTTATGGAGTTCCTAGAGGTAAGCATATTCTTGTTCACGATGGTGACGTTATTTATGCCGGTGAGAAGATCACTGAAGGCTCAGTAAAACCACATGATATACTTCAAATTCTAGGTACTACAAGAGTTCAGAACTATCTTGTAAATCAGATCCAGGAAGTTTATAGATCTTCAGGTGTGAATCCTAATGATAAGCATATTGAGATCATAGTTCGTCAGATGCTTCAGAAGGTTCAGATCGTAAACCCTAATGATACTTCATTCTTAGATGGTGACCACGTAAGTAAGATGGCACTGGCTAAAATGAATAATGCAATACATGATAAAGTTGTGGTTGTAGATAAGGGAGATTCTAAGTACGCAGAAGGCGATATGTTTGTTACTTATGAGATAGAAAATGCAAATAAGAAACTAAATGCTGCCGGAAAGAAGGAAATTAAGTATAGAGTTGCACATCCTGCAACATATAAACCTTTACTTCTTGGAATTACTCAAGCTTCTCTTCAGGTTGATAGTTTCATATCTGCCGCATCTTTCCAGGAAACTACAAAAGTTCTTACAAACGCAGCTATTAGTTCTTCAACTGATTATCTTGAAGGTCTTAAGGAAAATGTTATCATGGGTAACTTATTACCTTGTGGAACAGGACTGGCTAAGTATAATTATATTAAGGTTGCAAGCAATGAAGTGGTCAAAGAAAAAATTGTGAAAGCTGTTGAAGAGAAAAAAGCTGAATAAGTAATTTTCTGACAAAGTAAAAAGCCCCAATTTTATTGGGGCTTTTTTTATATCTTCTTTCCTGTATTTTAGTTGTAATTCCTATTGCATGTGTAAGTGTAATCCATTTTGTAGGTGACATTGTAAAACTGTTATAACCCGCCTCATTTTTAATAGGGTCGAATTCGACCCCTTTAAAATTAGGATTATTTAATTTTTCCCATAAACCTAAGAACTCAATGGTATTTTTATTACGCATCCAGTTCTTAACAACATCTTTAGGTTCATCAGGATTTTTATACCTCGCAATATCAGTTATAGATATAAAATCACTATCCTGTTTTGTCATAACGGAAACTTCTGTACCTTTAATATTTACTTTATTGTTTGTCATACTCTCCTCCTAAATTTTAGCGTAATTAATAAGCGAACTTATCACTCATATCTTATAACTATCTTTTAGGAAGATACAAATAGCAAAGTGTCATATTGAAGTGCACCCCTAAAAGTGGACACGGACAGGCGATATAGATTATTCTACATCGCCTTTTTATATTCTATTGGTGATAAATAGTTCAACCTTTTCTGTATCCTTTCGTTATTATAATATTTGAT
>WTAK01000390.1 GCA_013139625.1 Candidatus Delongbacteria bacterium
GTATTGTTTAACCCTTTAAAAGTATTTCTGCCTAGTTCTTTTTTCTTACTTTTTATCGGTATTACTTATGAAGTTATATGGGGATATGTCTTAAGTCCACATTTGAAATTACTTCCCGGAGCTTTGATGACAATATTGACAGGAATAATTATATTCTTTTTCGCTCTTATAATGGATCAAATATCTCAACTAAGGATGAATTCACTTAATAAAAATTAAAAAAAGTTATTTGTGAAGTATAAATTAAAAAAAATATTTCTTCTATCAATGATGGTGATCTCTACATTATGGATATTTTGGCTTTCATTAACACCCTTAATTGATCGTGATGCTACTAGATTCCACCTACCTTTTGCCAAATTATGGGCTGAAAATAGTTTTTTATATTTTAGACCTTATTTTGCTTTCTACGATTTGAATATGCTTAATTTGAATTATCTTTATATGCTTGTTTTTAAGCTTGGACTACCTGATCAATTTACTAAAATTATACATGCTTCTTTTTTAATTGCCGGTGGTTATTTGATTTTTAAATATTTTAAGGATAAATACGGTTTCAATTGGGGCGCTTTGTCGTTTATCTTCTACATAACCATTCCTATTCATCAAAGACTATCTTCCGAAGTTTATGTTGATCTAGGGTTATTATTTTTTTCAACTTTGGCGATTATATATTTCATAAAATGGATCGAAAGCGATTTTATGAAAAGAAATTATTTCTTCATTTCAGCAATTGGAGCAGGTTTAAGTTTTGGAACAAAATATAACGGAATGATCATCGTATTCTTTCTAACGTTATTTATTGGATTGACAATTGCTCGGGAAAAGAAGGATGATAAATTAGCTTTAAGGTCTATGCTGATCTATGCATCAATAATATTGATTTGTGCCTCCCCTTGGTTACTCAGAAATTTTATAAATAGTGGAAATCCTTTTTTCCCATTATTCAACTCAATAATACCGTCAAATATTGAAATGCCTGCAAATCTGGTAGATGGTACTGTTGGAGAAACCATGAGCAGAATAATAAATGGTAAAGATAGTATTTTTTCTCTTTTTATGCTTCCTTTCAGAGTCTTTTTTGAAGGTGTAGATCATGATTTTTTAAAATTTGACGGAAAGTTGAATCCTTTTTTGATCTTGTTGCTCCCATTTCTATTCTGGCATAAATATGCTGACAAACAAAGACGGAAGATCAATATTTACCTTTTTGCTTTATTTTTAATCATCTTTCTAGTTACGCTATATTCGAATAGTATTAGAGTACGATATTTTATACCTGTGATCCCAATTTTAATTATTCTAAATATTGAAGCGTTAAGAAATATATTTAAGCATAGGTCAAAATATACTCCTATTCTTTTTTACCTTCTTTCTTTTTCCTTTATTCTCTACAACATCAACTACAGTGCATTTCTTTCAAGCAATCTGCATTTATCAGGATATAATCCTTTCAACAGCGAATCTAGAAATGTGTACATGAAAAAATATCTTAGACTTCACGATTTTTTTGAATATATAAATGATAAAACTCCTGAAGATAGTGTTATTTATGAAGCTTTTACCGGAGGAAGAGGATACTATGTTAACCGAACATTTTACTCTGATCCTTATTCTTTGGATCGTTATCTTTTAGAACTTGCAAAAAACGGAGTTTCGAAAGATAACTATTATAAACATTTTCAGAATTTACCGAACAGCGAGCTTAAAGCAACACATTTACTAATCAAACCAAATAGCTTCGTACACACTTTTATTAATATCAATAAGAATGAAAATGATCCTGAAGATATTCAGAATAACAAAAAGTTACAAGGATTTATAAAATTCATAGATAGCTTAAAAATTTTAAAAACACAAAATGATATTTATTTGTTTGAACTTTAGGATTCAACATTTTATTTTACTTGACAAGATTAAATTTTTGTCTTATGTTGTATTCAAGGTGGCAAATGCAACTCTTGCCAATATCTATATAAAACATAAGGAGGTGACAAAAATGAGAAAAGGTTTTACACTAATCGAAGTTCTAGTTGTAGCGGTAATCGTTGCTATTTTAGCAGCAGTGGCTATTCCAGCTTATAACCAATACATCAGAAGTTCTAAAGAAAAAGTAGCTATTAACTACGCAGCTACTGTAGCACAATCAGCTGGTACTTACTATTCACAAAGCCAATTATTTCCTACTTTGGGTGATTTGAGTATTTTATCTCCTGCTGGATATACTGCAGCACTTGGCACTACAGAAGTTGTAGTATCTGGTGATGGTAGTCCTGGTTACAAACCAACGACAGATATTACTAGTCAAACAGTTGTATGGCATAACTAGTATTACTTGCTAATCAATTTTGTAAAAGCCAATCTTTTTGATTGGCTTTTTTTATTTCTCTCTTTTATATTCAATACAACTTTCATAAGGGCATATATATATGTTTAAAATAAAAAGGATCTATAATTATTTTGTAAACAACTGGTTGATATTATTGTCATCTTTTATTACCATATATATATATGTGAAATCTCCTTTCAATCAAAAATTAATTTTCCCCGATCTTTCGGGAGCTGAATATAGTTTTATTAGAATAAGTTTTATTACTTATTTGACCTGGGGGGTTCTATTTTTCACATTTTTATATCTTTTAAAGAAGAAACATAAAAATTCTATTTATCCTTTTTTATTGTGGAATATTGGTTTCTTATTTTTGTCCTCAACTTATAATTTAGGATTTGATATAACCGACGAAGGATGGCAGATAGCTAAATCATGGGGGATTTTACACGGAAACTTAAATGACAATGCTGACCTTATTTGGGGTTCATCTTTTATCAATGGTTTATGGTTATCGATATCCGGTACTCCATTATTGCTGTGGTCAAGACTGGGTTATTTAATATTTTTACCATTTATCCCTGTTTTGAATTACCTGTTATTTTCAAAATATTTTCCAAAAAAAACAGTGTTCTTTATAACACTAATCTCGTTCTTATTTTTCCACAGATATTTTGCAATATATTCTGTAATGAATTATTACTATCTTCCGGTTGTTACTTCTTTAATATCATTATGGCTATTATCTCTTTATCATACGGGCAAAGACAACTCAAAATATTTATTAATCCTAAGCGGAATTTTTGCCGGTATTTCGATTCACCTAAAGTTTACCTATGTTTTGATCCTGTTCTTTTATGCGATCTATTTATATGTGTTTACTGATAATCAAAATAAATTGAAAGACGCCGGATATTATTATTTATCTATTTTTACAACCATTCTTGCTGGATTTTTATTATTATTTCTGATTAACGGTGCGAGTGATCTGCTATATAAACACAACAGATTATAGATATGGGGTATGATACAATTACTCATGGGCAAAGCAAATAGCAGTTCAAATCTAAACTATTCCGCACTAAATCTTATCGGAAAATATATGAGTGATACAATTATTGTTATTAAGGGGTCCTTTGTTCCTGTAACAGTGTTGTTAACAGCATCATTCCTCTCCAATAAAATCAAAAAACTAAATATATTGTTAGTTATATTTCTATCATTATTTCTTATTTTTTACCTACAGGATAGAGCAAATTGTCATTTTTTATTTATAGGAATTCTACTTTCTTCTGAATTGCTAATGCTTTTATTTGATCGGGATCAGAGCAAAGAATTTATTATGATAAAATTTATTGCGTTATTTATCTTCATAATATCTTTTGCTGGATCAGGATTAAGCCTGTACACAGGCGTTTTCTCTCTTGGACTATTAAGCATGACTGTTGTTACGATGTCATCACTGATGAGTTCAAAATCTACAGAAGTGAACTTTAAAATTATAGCTTTACCTATAATTTTAACGATGTCAGTATTATTCATTACAACAAATTACACTCCTTACAGAGATCTTTCTGAAAAATACATAAATACAATGTTTAAATCTCCTGAGTTATTTGGAATTTATTCATTCCCTCAAAGAGTTCAAGTCGTTGATCAATTTATGGATAAAGCTAAAGAAATCATCTCAAATGACGATAAAGTTATCATTGTGTCAATGCCTATGTTCTACTACCTTCTTGATATAAAACCAGTTATTTCTGAAACTCACGATGCCATATTAGGTTTTGAACAATTAAAAAAAGAAGTTATCGAAGCTGATCCTAATATTATTATAATGCCGGTTCAATCACCTAGGGGTACTTTTTGGCCACTTGCTAACAATATGAACTATTGGACAGAAGACGGATTTGAAAGAACTACTGCACATTACTATGAATTTTATAGGGACTATATCTCTGAAAATAATTTATCACAAGTATTTGTAAATAATATGTTCCTCATTTACAAAAAACAAATCGAAACCGGAGAAAATTAAGCATGAAAATAATTATAACAGGTGCAGCAGGATTTATAGGCTCAAATCTTTCGAAAGCCTTATTGGAACGGAATCATATCGTTATAGGAATAGATAATCTAAGTTATGGATTAAAGCGAAATATTGCAGATATTAAAGATCATCCAAATTTTGAATTTGTCTTAGGAGATATTGCCAATCCATTGATATTAAAAGATTATCATGCAGATATTATCATACATTTAGCATCACAGAAAATTCCACGCTATACAAATGCTCTTAGAACTTTAGATGAAAATTATTTAATGCTAAGAAATATTGTTCAGAAATGTATTTTAGATAAATCTAAAATAATTTTTGCGTCAACTTCAGATGTTTACGGAAAAAATCCGAATGTTCCTTTTCATGAGGAGTCTGATCTTGTTTTAGGATCAACAACTATTAAAAGATGGGCTTACGCATCTTCTAAAATTTACGGTGAACAATACATTATAGCTAACAGTGAAGAGTATGGACTAAAATATACTATCGGAAGATTTTTTGGATCTTATGGTCCAAATCATAATTTGACTTGGTGGGGTGGTCCTCAATCCGGATTTATCACTAAGGCATTTAATAACGAAGAAATCGAAATTCACGGAGATGGTACTCAAACCAGGACATTTACATATGTTGAAGATACTGTTTCTGCTTTGGTAAAATTTGTTGAAGACCCTAAATCAGATAACGAAATATTTAATACCGGTTCAAATCCCGAAGAAGAGATTTCGATCTTGGGTTTAGCTGAATTGATCTGGAAATCAGTTAACGGAGAAGATTCATATCCAAAATTAAAATATATTCCTTATGCTTCTTTTGGTAAATATGAAGATGTTATGAGAAGGGTACCAGACATCACTAAATTGAAGGAATTTTTTGGATTTAAACCTCAATGGTCTTTAAAAGAAGGTTTGAAAAAAACTATCAAATGGCAAAGGAATATTCTTGGAAAATAAAATTAAAATAGCAACTATAATTGGTGCTCGTCCTCAATTTGTAAAGGCTGCTTGCGTTAGCAGAACAATATTAGAGCATAATCATAAATCAAGTAAACCTGAAATTAATGAAGTAATCATTCATACTGGACAGCATTTTGACTATGGTATGAGTGATATCTTTTTTAAGGAATTAGAAATCCCTGAACCTAAATATAATTTAGGCATTTCTTCGTTATCGCATGGTGCTATGCTCGGAAAAATGATCGAAAAGATCGAAGAAGTTCTAATTTCTGAAAAACCTGATATCGTTTTGTTTTATGGAGATACAAATTCAACACTGGCTGGAGCTTTAGCTGCAATTAAACTGCATATACCTACAGCTCATGTAGAGGCCGGGTTAAGATCTTTCAACAATCGAATGCCTGAGGAATACAATCGAATTCTTACAGATAGGGTAAGTTCTTTACTTTTTGCTCCTACAGAGCTGGCAGTGCAGAATTTACTGAATGAAGGTTTTGAAAATTTCGATAATAAAATTGTAAATTCAGGTGACGTGATGTTTGATTCTCTGTTGCGTAACAAAGAAAAAGAAGTTAAACCTCATGTTGAGATTCCTGAAGAATTTATTTTAGCAACATTACATAGACCTGAGACTACAAATAACTTTGACAACCTTAACAATTGTATTGAAGTTTTTAAAAACAAATGCCCCATTCCTGTATTATTGATCCTGCATCCGGGGACTAAGAAGAAACTAGATCAATATAAAATAAATCTTAAATCAGATAATTTGAAGATCATTCCTCCGTTAAGCTATCATGAAATGTTGTATTTATTAAAACGATGCAAACTTGTTGCCACTGATAGTGGAGGATTGCAGAAAGAAGCTTTCTGGTATAACAAATACTGTGTAACTTTGCGAAACGAAACAGAATGGATAGAACTTGTTGAAAATGGATTTAATGCTATTTGTGGGTACAATAAAGACACAATTATAAAAAACATTGATTTGTTTTTGAGTAATGCAAACTTTCATTCTAAGAATTTTGATTTTTACGGTAAAGGTAATACTTCAAAAATTATTTTAAAAGAGATTATCACTTTGGTACAAGAAAAGGAAAAACTTTAGTATGTTGTATTTTATTATCCCTGCCTATAACGAAGAATTAAATATTAAAGAGCTGTCAGTATCTTTAAAGAATGCTCTTCCTGACTACTTAAAGCATTATGTTTTCGTAGATGACCACTCTAGTGATGAAACAATTGATAAAATAAATAAATATTTTGATAAGGAAGAAATTAAAATTATTACTAAATCTAAAAATAAAGGTCCTGGGGATTCTTTTGATCTTGGATTCAAATATCTCATGGATAAAAAAATTAAAGATAACGATCTTATCGTTACTATCGAAGCAGACAACACATCCGATATTGATATTTTAGAAAAGATGATAAAAATCTCAGTTTTGGGGTATGATCTGGTTCTTGCCTCTCAATATGCTCAAGGTGGAGGATTCGAAGAAACAACACTATTACGTAAAGTACTATCTTTTACTGCAAATAGCATTTTAAGATTTTTCTTTGATGTAAAAGTTTTAACTTTAAGCTCATTCTATAGAGTTTACAAACCCAGTTTGATCCGAAAAATAAATAACAAATATGGCACTATTATCAAAGAACCTGGGTTTATTTGCATGGTGGAAATTTTAATAAAATCAATTCGTTGTAATGCAAAAGTAATTGAAGTACCTATGAAATTATACTCAAAGAAACGCCAGGGAAAATCAAAAATGAAAATTTTGAGCACCGGCTTAAGTTATATGAAGTTTTTATTAAAAAATCGTTTTTAAGGAGAAGAATCTATCAATTATAAAACATTTTTCAAACTTGAAGAAAATATTAAGTCCTTAAAAAGACAATATAGTGTGTTTTTTCTTGTTGGTATTATTTCTTTTTTATTTGGAATAATCTTCTTAAAAATATTTTATAAAGAACTTGAACTTGATCTTATTCTAGCTAACTCTCTTTCGTTTATTTTAGTATCTGGAATAAATTTCTTTCTTAGTATAAAATTTGTATTCTTACGGGGAAAATACTCATTAAAAAAAGAAGTCGTTCTATTCTATGTCGTTGCAGGATCATCTCTTATATTAGATAATTTGATACTTTATATTTTGGTTGAAAAAATAAATATTTATTACATCCTGAGTAAGATATGCTCAGTTTTTATAGTTTCAATCTTAAGTTTTATTTTAAAAAAATATTTAGTGTTTAAAAAATAGGCTTCTCAGCTTATTTTTAGTATTGCACCTGCATAACACCATTAACAAATTTTGAATTTTTATCGATCCTAAAAGGAAACTGATTGATAACATTAGAGGCTTTCTGTTCATCTTCAGAATCATATTTTATTTCCACCACTAATAGATCCTCTCCAAAATTATTTCTAAACGATAAGCCTTTTTCTATTTTTGCATATTCAATATTTTTATCTAGTGTAATCCTGAATTTATTGTCAAATGACAAAAAATATTTCCTTAAATAAGAATTAAACAAAACCGGATGGGAGTTTATAATTCCTTCTAAGACATCTTTGGGGATATCACTATTAAGTATATACGACTTGATATATGAGTTTTCAAATTCTTTAGGTAAAAATACTTTATCCAATTTAAAAGATCGTTTATACCCCACAGGACCTATTTTTATTTTCAGTTCAAGGGTTGGTTCTATAATGCCAAAATGCTCACCATACCATCTCAATCTATACTTTACTCTTCTATCCCTACCGTCTATATTATCGTTTAAAGCAGAATTGTTAAGATCATCAAAATAAATATTGTTAATTCTTCTTTCGAAAAATATTTCTTTAAAGCATTGAGGGTGAAGTTTTATTAAATTTTCAATTTGAGAATCACTATAACCTTCTATTGGTATTTTACGTTCATATCTCATCGAATACTTTTTCTCCCGTACTCTTTACCGTAAAGATAATCTACAGCTACATTTTCTAAATTCCCATTTATCAAACTTCCATTCAGGAGTATTTTTGAGTTCATTTCTATAAGTAATTCTTTGCCATCGCCATTAAAAATTGAATTCATAGACCTTATTGTACCAGATCCCCATTCTGACTTCTTCTGATAAGCTGTATAACCTATTTTACAATTTTGAATAGCGATCCCGTCAATTTCTATTGTTGACTTATCTTTTGAAGCTATAGCTATCTCTGAATTGGAAATTTTTACCTGTTCAAGTACCATCGTGCTTCCTTCTCCAGCACTGAATGCTTTATCTCCTGCATACTCTACTTCAATATTTTTACAATTAATTTTTGTTCCGGATACATCAATAGCATCATTCGTTATTTGTTTGAATTTTGTATTCTCAATAACACCACTACAAAAATCTGAATCAAAGGCATCTGAAGAAATATTTTCAAATTCTGAATTATGAATTCTAAATTCAGTTTGCTTTATATTTAAATAATCTTCGGATAGATTATTTCTAAATTTAACATTTTCAATTATTACTGGAGATTTATAGAATGTCACCGCCCCTGTTAATTTCCATTCGTCTGATCTAGGATAGGATAATCTGTCAAATATTACATTTTTTATTA
>WTAK01000482.1 GCA_013139625.1 Candidatus Delongbacteria bacterium
AATGAATTTTATAAATATTTCTACAAGAATGCATCTTTGATAAAAGAATTTAAAGCATGGGATAGCGGACAGAAAGACAGCTCTAAAACAGATATGTTCTACAAGGATATTGCAAGTAAATACATTGAGGAAATTAAGAAAGACATTCCGTTGGTTTACTTTAATGTTTCAGATTTTGAAAAGGTTTTAAAGAATGATGACCCTAAGGATGATGTTAAGCTGATCTCACTTTTTAAGATACTTTCACCTGCTCATATCCTTAAGCAATCGTTTACGAATGACAGCAATACCCTTGATAAGAATTTCTATCATGAACTTTTGCATATTATCGGCCTTGAAGAGGTTAAGGTTAAAAGTAAGAAGATCATCCGCAGAAAAGACAAACCCGATGCAGGTTCATTGCTTGAGAATACAATCAATATCATCAAAGTTGAAGATAGGATGCACAAGATAGAAAATCCTTCTAACTTCGGGGACAACTTGGAAGAGCAGTATTTTGGAGTTGCTTTGGAGCTTTGTATCACTTGGATTAATAGGATATTATTCTTAAAACTGTTGGAAGCTCAACTCTTAAAATATTTCAAAGGGGATAAAGAGTATAAATTCCTTACTTTCGATAATATCGGCAACTATGATGCTCTTAATAAACTTTTCTTTCAAGTCTTGGCGATCAAACCTGAGAATCGAAGTGATATTGTTAAATCTAAATTCTCAAAAATTCCATACTTGAACAGTTCTTTGTTTGAGATAAATCACTTAGAAGATGATACTATCAGAATAAATAGTCTTGAAGATGATCCTGTTATTCCGATTATTTCTAAAACTGTCTTGAAGAAAAAAGACGGTAAGAAAGTTACAGGAAATATTACTACTCTTAAATATCTTTTTGATTTTCTTGATTCTTATGATTTTAGTTCTGAAGGAAGTGAAGATATTCAGGAGGAGAGCAAAACTCTTATCAATGCATCTGTGCTTGGTTTGATCTTTGAGAAGATAAACGGTTATAAGGATGGTTCGTTCTTTACTCCGGGTTTTATTACGATGTATATGGCAAAGGAGACTATTAGAAGAGCTGTTATTCAGAAATTCAATGATGAGTTCAAGCTTGATATATCTGATTTTGATGAGCTTAAGAATTTCGTCGGTACTCCATACAAGAAAGAAGACATTGTAAAGTATAACAAAGTTATTAATTCTCTTAAGATCTGTGATCCTGCTGTCGGTTCGGGTCACTTTCTTGTTTCTGCTTTGAATGAGATCATAGCTGTTAAGTCTGAATTAAATATCTTAGCTGATGAGCAAGGGAATAAACTGATCGGATACAAAGCTTTTGTCGAGAATGATGAACTGATCCTTGCGAATAAAGATACTGATGATCTTTTTGAATATATTCCGGGAAAAGAAGATACACAGAAAATTCAGGAAGCTCTTTTTCACGAGAAGCAGACCATTATTGAAAACTGCCTGTTCGGTGTTGATATTAACCATAATTCTGTGAAGATCTGTCGTTTGAGGCTCTGGATCGAGCTTTTAAAGAATACTTATTACACTAAAGACTCGAAGTACACCGAGCTTGAAACTCTGCCGAATATTGATATAAACATTAAATGTGGAAATTCACTTGTAAGCAGGTTTGATCTTGATGCTGACTTAAGTAAAGCACTCAGAAAAAGTAAGTGGAATATTACAAGTTACAGATTGGCTGTTCAGGAATATCAGAACGCAAAGACTAAAGATGAGAAAAGGCAGCTTGAAAAGTTGATTAACGAAATTAAGAGTAATTTCAGATCAGAGATCAGCACAAATGATCCTAAGCAGAAGAAATTAGAGAAACTTGAGAACACATTATACGAAAAATTCGTTACTGATAAACTTATTGATGTTGAACTGACAGCTAAAGAGAAGGCTAAGGAGAAGAAAGAGAAGAATAAACTGGTACAGGAAATTGATAAGCTGACGAATGAGATTAAAGAGATTAAGGAAAGTGTTATTTATAAGAATGCTTTTGAGTGGAGGTTTGAGTTTCCTGAGGTGTTGGATGAGAAAGGGAGTTTTGTTGGGTTTGATGTTGTGATCGGGAATCCGCCGTACTTTTCAATTAGTTCAGATAAAAGTTTGATGAAAGTTGCAAATAAGTTTATTGTTTTTAATTCGAGTAGTGATATTTATAGTTTATTCATTGAACTTGGGAATAATATTCTCCGAAAGAGAGGATACGAATGTTTAATAGTGTCGAATAAATGGATGAGAGCAAATTACGGAAAGGATTTAAGAAAATATTTGATAGAAAATACTAACCCAATTGAAGTTATTGATTTTGGACAAAATTTACTTTTCGAAAGTGCTATTGTTCATACAAACATTATATTATTCCAAAAAGATAAGAATAGAGAAGTATTAGATGGTGTGAGGTTTCCAGATGGTTATTTCCCAACTAGTTTATCTTCAGACTTTAATCACTATATTAATGAAAATACGATTTCTAATCTTTCTGTTGGTTCGAGTATTTGGAATGTTATTCCGAATAAATTGCAGGAAATGAAAAATAAAATCGAGAAATTTGTAAAATTAAAGAACTGGGATATTGAATTCAATAGAGGTTTGCTAACAGGACTTAATAAAGCTTTTGTGATTGATGGTAAAAAAAGAGCGAAATTAATTGAAAAAGATGGGAAATCTAATAATTTCATTAAACCTATTTTAAGAGGAAGAGATACTCGTAGATTCTATTGTACTTTCAAAGATCAGTGGGTTATCAATATTCCTAAAGGCTATACAATTAAAACAAATATAGAATTAGATAACATGGTAAGCGAATCAGTGCCTCCAAGATATGGAAATATGCCTATAGATGAAGCGTTAAACTGGTTTCAATCTGAACTTCCATCAATATCTACTCATTTACGATCATTCATGGCAAAAGCTAAGTTGCGAATGGACAAAGGAGACTTTTGGTGGGAACTAAGAGCTTGTAGTTATATTGAAGAATTTGAAAAACCAAAGATTATTTTCTCGGAAATTGTCAGTGAACCACAATTCTATTATGATGAAATGGGTTATTATCCAGAAGCTACGGTGTTTTTTATATCAGGACAGAAACTGAAATATCTTACAGCCTTATTAAATTCAAAAGCAGTTACTTTCTTTTTCAAAACATTTTATATGGGCGGTGAATTAGTAGGTAAGATTAGGTATAAAAAAGCATTTCTGGAACAAACCCCTATTCCAGTACCGGATAAAGAAACGGAGTTGAAAATAAATCAATTGGTTGATGAAATTTTGGAAAAGAAAAAAGTAGATCCAAAAGCTGATACTAAAGAATTAGAAAAAGAAATTGATAGTATCGTTTATCAGCTTTACGGATTGACAGATGAAGAAATTAAGATAGTAGAGAGAGGGTAGGAGTAATAAATAAAAAAAAGGTTTTATAATGAGCGATTACTACGACGTACAACAAGTGTGCTTAAATGGTCACCAAATAAATTCTAGTTTTCAAAGATACCCAAAACATAATAAAGATTTTTGCGATGAATGCGGGGAAAAAACAATACATTCATGTCCTAATTGTAATCACCCTATCAAAGGTTATCATCGTGTTGATGGTGTAATTAGCTTTGCAAGTACGCCAGTACCAAAAAATTGTGAAAAATGTGGCAACCCATTTCCTTGGACAGTTAAGAAAAATGAAAACAAAGTCAAAAAAGAAAATAACAAAGTAGTTACTAAATCAAATACAGAACCTTCACAAGATATTTTCATTGTACATGGTCATAATAATGAGATGAAAGAATCGGTTGCACGTTTGATTGATAAACAGGGATTAAATCCTATAATTCTTCATGAACAACCGAATAAAGGAAAAACTATTATTGAAAAATTTGAACATAATTCAAATGTAGGATTTGCGATAATATTATTAACTGATGATGATAAAGGAAAGCCTAAAAGTGAAACTAGATTTAAATTAAGAGCAAGGCAAAATGTAGTTTTAGAACTAGGTTATTTTATAGGTAAATTAGGAAGAGATAAAATATGTCCTCTATACACAAAAGGTGTAGAATTACCAAATGATATTAATGGATTAGTTTACATAGAAATAGACCCAAAAGGTGCTTGGAAGTTAGATTTATTAAAAGAGTTAAAGGCTGTTGGTTACAAGGTTGATGCAAATAAATTATAAACTAGATATGAAATAGAATGGAATAATAAAATTGATATTGATAGTTTGCCGTTTTAAAATATTATAAATCTCTAATTGTAAAGCATTAAGAAATGAATTATATTGATTTTAGGCAAAGGGAATCTGAAATGAAATACTCCAATAAAATAGAAAAGAAATATTATCCTGCGATAGGTAGAATATTATCACCAATTGTATTGGATAAGCTATCTAATGAAGGTAATTCGAACTACCTTCATGAGGTTATTTCCAACTCGAATTTTTCTATGTACCTAAATAAGAATATGAGCTTAGCAGATTTTTTTGATTTTACTTACAATTTCTGTTTGAAGAACTATAGAAACGAGTATGTTTATAAGAATGCTATTACAAATAAAATTCTTTTAGGCAGACACTCTTTAAATACATCTACACTATTAACAGAATTTAGAGTTGGTAGCTGTAAAGCAGATGCTGTAATTTTAAATGGATCATCAACGGTTTATGAAATAAAATCGAAATATGATACTTTTAATAGGCTTGAAAATCAAATTGAAGAATACTTAAAAGTTTTTGATAATGTAAATGTTATTTCTGAGGATTCTCAAATTGATAAATTAAAAAAAATATTGCCTAAGAATGTTGGTATCTTAACACTTACAAAGAGAAATACTATTAGTGTTTTTAGACAAGCTGTATCAAATAAAAAAAATGTTGATCCGGCTGTAATCTTTGATTCTTTAAGAAAAAGCGAATACCTAAATATTATTAATAAAGTTTTTGGAAGCGTGCCTAAAGTTCCCAATACCCAAATATTTAAAGAGTGTAAATCATTATTTGTTACCCTAGAAAATGAAATAGCACATGATTTAATGGTGGCAGAAATAAAAAAACGAATTCCAAAAGAGCACACAAAAGATATTATGAGCAAAATCCCGCAATCTTTATCAGCTTATGCATTAAGCTCCACAGTAAAAAAAGGAAAAAAATCAGAAATAAGTAAATTAATTCCAAATC
>WTAK01000217.1 GCA_013139625.1 Candidatus Delongbacteria bacterium
GGGATCAGCTTTGAGCATGTTTAAACCTGAAGACCTGAACCATGTGGATTTTGCCTTCGGTTCTACACAGCTGGATTCTTTACAGATGCAAAAACTCAGTGGAATTTCTACAGCTCTATTAGAAAAATCGTCTCTTAAGTTAAATATTACCGGTATTGCTGATAGAAAAAAGGACAGATTTGCACTTGCTGAATTAAAATATGATTCTTTATCAACATTGGATTCCGCAAGATATGCTGCTACTTTGCAAAGCATTAAAGATACTGACCTGCTTACACTGACGAATAAAAGAGCTCAGAATATTTTACTTCATATAACTGTGAAAGATTCCGTACCTGCTGATCAGGTTACTATTGTTGAAGGGGAATTATCCGAAGAAAAAGGTATTAAGCTAATAGAATGTAAGCTTGAACTTGATGTAAAGTAAAGACGTAGCACCGCTACGTCTCTTTACACCTCATAATATATTATTTTCCGGAAATCATAATATCTTTAACCTTCATCCAAGGAAATTTCGTATACCCAAAATCAGTAACTTCTTCTGAGATCTCAACAATATCATTCAGAAATTTGAACATATTACCACTGATCATGATCTCTTTCACAGGATATTTGATCTCTCCGTCTTCAATATAGTAGCTATTCTTTGCAATACCTGAGAAGTCACCATTGTCATTAGGCTGTCCACCTGAGAATCTGCTGAGTAAGATACCCTTCTTTGTATTCTTAACCATATCAGCAAACTTAATATCACCAGGATCTATGGACATATTAGCACCGTCCGTTTTAGCTCTATCTTTTCCTACTTTCTTTGACCCGTATAACGTCAATAAGAATGATTTCAGTACCCCATTTTCAATTATATTAACATTCTCATTCTTGTAGCCATCACCTGAGAAAAAACTTTTGACCGCAAATTCTCCACCAAGTGATTCTGATCTTAGAGTAAATTTATCACTGGCGATTTTTTCTCCTAATTTATCTTTAAGTTTTGACACACCCGTAATATGAGAATAATCTGATAAGTGACCAAGAATAGGTCCTATCATATCACCCATACATTCCGGAGTGACGATAATGTCACCTTCAAATTTCTGATCAAATGCCTTTGCATCAACTTCTTCAGTACTTTGCTTTAGCAATGTCTTAAGATTTACAATATCAATAAACTTCTCATCAAGATTATTCATGATCTTAGCACTATAGTTGAAGGATGAAGTCTTTTTGCCTTCCTTCGAAGTGAACATAGTTACAAATTGATAATATCCCTGATCCGATGAATAGTCCATTCCATTTGAATTTTTAAGATAGATACTATTTTTATTAAACGAAACTCCACCTTCTTCAAAATGCGTGATGGGATATGCTTCTTTTACATGTGTAAGAAATTCATTCAATTTAACATACATTTTATCATTATCAGGATCCATTATTCCCGATTCAAATGACTCCGCAGGTTGATCTTCACTTATATCATGTGCTTCATCAGGTTCTGATGATTCCGCTAAGGCAATAGTTTCTTCAATTGCAAGATCAAGTGATCCTTTATCCGTTTTATTTAATACTTTTGAACCTTTCTTATTGTCCTTTATTGCAGTCAAGGTTAAAGTTGTATTAAAAGTTGTCCTAAACATTTTAATAATTCCGGCATTGAAATATAACTCTCTTTTTTCTTCCTGATTCAGAAGTATTCTAGATTTGTCGGCACCTTTCAACTTGAGCTGTTCAATGCAATAGTCCATTAATTCTCTGTATTCCATAATTACTTACCTCCAATGTTAACTTTGCACTTAATGGCAGGACCACCCATTCCAACCGGTATCGGTTGCTTCTTTCCGCACATTCCTGAACAATCCCAAACCATATCATCAGATACCATTGTCACACTTTTCAATACATCAAAAGCAATTCCTGAAATAGTTGTATCTTTGATAGCTTTACCAAGTTTCCCATTCTTAATCTCATAACCGATAACAATTCCAAACATGAATTCACTAGTTGAATCAGCTTGCCCATTTGAAGATTGTATTAGATAATATCCATCATCTATAGATGCGATCATATCTTCGAGTTTACTTGTTCCGGGTAGAATTGCAGTATTTCTCATTCTAACTAAAGGTTCATCTGAAAATTCAAATGCTCTGGCATTACCGGTTAATTCATGCTTAAAATAAAGTGCAGTTTCTTTGTTGTGCATATATCCTTTCAAAATACCTTTATCAATTATTACTTGATCTTCAGCTTTCACACCTTCATCATCAATATATACCGGAACGGGGCAAGTGTTGCCATCATACGTATGTGCAAAATCTACTAAACTGATCAAAGGGCTTGCAACTTCTTGATTTAAATAATCTCCCGCTACTGATCCTCCCTGTACTAAATCAGCTTCAGTTGTATGACCGATTGCTTCATGTGCTAAAATACCAGCTAATTTGGCATCTAAAATCACATTTTTCATACCTGCATCGGCAAACACTCCCTCGGTTTTATCGATAAGACGACCGTAAGCCTCATCTATTCCCGGGAAAAGTTCTTTTGGGTCACTAAAAACATCTTCAAATTGACCTTTATCTCCAAAAACTTTAAAAATTTCAGAATTTTCATCATTAACTGTTTTATTTATTATAACATAAACAAAAGCTTTGGGTATCATTGAATATGAATTCGAACCATCTGAAGTTATTGTGTTTTTTTCCATTTCCAGATCACTAACGATAACTGTTCTAGAACTTAGATCAGAATATTTTTCTACAATATAACTATCAATCTTTTTTATAAAATCGATCTTAGCCTTCTGATCAATATTTTCCTTCTTAGTGTAAAATTCATTCTCTGAGCTATGTGGTCTTGAAGCAAACTCAATTTTACCCTTGCTTTGTTTTTCTCCCAGAAAATCAGCATTTTGCGTTGCTGAGATGATAATCTTCTCAATCGCTTCATCAGAAATAACCGGATTTGAAGCAAATCCCCAATTTCCATTTTTGTTCACTCGGGCAGAAATACCACTTGTTACTGTGGTAGCATTTCCCATGATGTCACCATTTACAAGACTGATATTGGTGGTACGATTCTCCTGTACTCTCAACTCAGTATATTCTTTGAAGAATTTCTTGAAAGGTGTTAGGTCCTTTTTAAGCATTCTTTCTCCTTATCTTTAGATAAATTATTTTTTTACAAGGTATAATGTAGTTAATGAATAGTAAAATACGAACATTTTTCGGACAAATCAACAATAATTAGTGGTAAAATATCAATAATCGGTGACGATTCGTAGGGGACGCAGATCTGCATCCCCTACATCATAATATATACTATTTCATTTTGGCATCGAATTCATCGTCAAAACGCTTAACCAACGAATCACACCCATTCTCAAAAGCCCTAAAGAAATTATCCTTCTCAGTACTCTCAAGAACATACTTAATATCATCCTTCTCAATATTCTCACCCATAATTTCAGTAGCCTCAGCAAGAATTTCCTCGTTAGAACCATATTCAACATCTGAACCAAATTTCTTCATGATATTTACCAATTGGTCAGTAAAAATAACAGTCTTAGGTTTAACTTCAGCATTAAAAGCTCCAACCATCTTCTGAGTGTTCGAGAAACTACCACCTGATTCAATCGGGAAAGAAGCAGGAAGTATCAAGTCAGCTTGCTTTGCCGTCTCAGTCATAAAATGATCGGAAACAACTGTGAACTCAAATCCAGGGAAGTAAGCTTGAGCCTTATCTTTTACAGTAGCCGTTCCGATAGGATCTTCACCGAAAATGAAGAAATTCTTAGGTTTAGGTTCTGGCTTCTTAGAATTTTCTTCAGCAATATCAATATTTGAACCAGCCCACTTAGATTTCATCTTTGAAAAAACATTATCACTGATATTTGCATAGATACCCATATCAAATATACCTTGAGCATTATTCTTTTCTTTCAGAGAAATAATTCCACTTCCGGTTTTTCCGAGTTTCCCTGTTAAAAGAGCAAGATTGAATATCTCTTTTGAAGTTGCACGAGATATTTTTCTCTCTGAGAACACTATAACTGCATTTTGCTCGTTGTTATATTCAGCAGCTATCTTCTGTAGAGCATCAGCATCAACACCGGCATTCTTTGCAATGACATTAATATCAGCTTTTAAAATTTCTTCTGCATATTTTTCATATCCATCAACGTTGCCGTCAATGAACATCTTGTTCACTAGGTTATCTTTTACGATGAAGAAATTCAAAGCTTTTACGAAATCATAATAAGAATCAACTTTGATAACGCTGTCAGACTTCTTATTCATTGAAGAATCTGAGCAAGTAGTTACATTTACTACTTTAGTTCCTTTAAGCCTTGTATTGTTCAACATGAATCCGAAAACTGCATTATGCTTATTCGGAGTTGAACCTATCAAATATACTTTTCCAACCTTATCAAGATCTGCGAACGGAGTATTTGAAACAACATTATTCTTGAAAGTATTGGTCCTTCCGTGATAATGGAAAGAACCAATATTGTTAGTTCCAACTGCTGCTCTGGCTAATTTTGAAGTAAGATAAAGTTCTTCATTTGTAAGTCTTGCACCTACGAAGAAAGAATTCTCTTCTGGTTGAACTGCTTTTATCTTATCTGCTATAAGTTGATAAGCTTCGTAGAAGTCTATCTCTTCGAATTTACCATTTTTCTTTAGCATTGGCTTTGTAATTCTCTTTGGATCATTCAGGTAAGTATAGCCAAATTTAGCATACTTACAGATATTTCCATCAGGATTCGCAGGTGTTATTCTTCCTTCTGCTTTAATGAAATAACCGTTCTTATGGTGAAGATCAACTCCACAACCGATAGAACAATAGTTACAAATGGTTTCCACAACTTCTGTTTGGAAAGGTCCCGGCTTGAATGATTTATTCTCTGAAATAGCACCTGTAGGACAAGCATCTATACACATACCACATGACTCACACGCTGTATCTGTCAATGAATTTCCAAGAGCAGGAGCAACATATGTATCGAAACCTCTGTTTACAAGTCCTAGAGCATTTGCACCTACAATTTCATCACAGACCCTTACACAACGGGAACATAGGATACATTTATTATTATCGATTTCGATGAATGGATGTGAATAATCCACATCATACTTTTTAAACTCACCTGTATATTTCTTTTGATCTACATTGTAATCTGTACAGTATTTTTTTAAGTCACATGTGAAAAGTTCGTCACAACCACATTCAAGACATCTTTCAACTTCCTTCTCAGCTTGTTCAGGTCTGTAACCAAGCTC
>WTAK01000354.1 GCA_013139625.1 Candidatus Delongbacteria bacterium
GAAAATACTTTAAGTGAAGAATTTATAAAATATATGGAAAGTGACTGGTTATCGTACACAGCTTCTGCGGTGGTATTAGGAATCATTGTATTCGTGATTAAGAGTAGGGGTCGCAGATCTGAGACCCTTACGAAATAATTATTTATCTAAATCATATTTTCGAAAAGCGATCACTCTTTGAATAATCTTAGTAGTCTTATACTTAGACTCAATATATTTACCACTTTCCAAATTTTTCTTATATGTCCAATGATATTCGTTAGTTTCTTTCTGAAAAACAATATCCATATTAAATTTATCTAAATGATGAATATAAAATTTAGATATTTTATTAAAAATATCAGTCTCTTCAATATTTTTCAAAGTTATTGATGCTGTCCTAGGTCTATGAACTATCTCAATAACCTGACAATCAATAGTATCTGCTCTTGTGATTATTTTTTCATTTGGAAGTTTTCTGTACATAGCGAAATTATGCTTAGATGGGTTTGATTTACTTTCGTATTTTTTGATAACATCTTTTATGTCATCACTGAATGTAAATTTATACAATAGTGAGTCGGTACCGATCTCTCTACACACTTTATCTTCATTGATATTATTTTTCAAATTGTTTGAGATCAGAAGTCCGGAATAGGATATAAAGCCACTCTTGTTCAGATTGTACATGAACACCAAAGGATCAATCTCTTTGAGCAAAACATCAAAATCAGTTCTAGGATCATCTATCATAGCTAAAGGAGAAAGGGCTTCATTCTCAATAAAGCCGATAGTAAATCCACCATCGTTATTTTGATACTTAATTTTAGCAATATTATTCAATAAAGAATCAACAAAAACGACATCACCTTTACTAAGAATGGTTGCTACATTCCCGGAGAAGCTTTCATCCAAAAAAACTTTTGAGTTTGATGTTTTGACCCAACGAGGATCAATTAAATTACTCTCAATTCCACTTTTCTCAGAACTATCCTCAGTAAATGACGCAAATGACCTGCCATAATACTTCATTCTCGAAAGGGTTTTCTTTCGAACCCAGCCTTCAACTATATTTGCAGGGGCATCGATAAGCCTGACCTTTACAAATTTCTTATTAGGGCCGAGTTCTAAATATTCCACGATAGAATTTATATTCAGAGAATATACAAGTTCTGCATTATTTTTGGGAGAATCATAAACCAAACCATTATCAATCTTAACTTCGTAGAAGGTTGTCTCAAGAGAGTCGGATCTAAAACTGTTGAATGTAATACCGGTCTGACTATCAACTATTGATTTCATAAGTTTAGTTTCTTGGGAGTGCCCCATTGAGAAGAAAACCGCAACGAGCAGTACGACAAATAAACACTTAACATTTAATTTAAATAACATAGAAGTTCTCCGTATTGAATTGTATTTTTGCAGTAAAAATTTACTTCTTTGCTTTCGAAATGTCAATACCCTATATTTTTTGAATATTTTTTGAATATTATAGTTAAGCTTAAAAAAAAATAGTAAATATATGACAAAAGGCATTTGATATAATTAGTTCATGCTGTATATTCCATTATAATAACACAATAGAATTGTGCTAAATTCGCAGAATATGCGAAGGATAGTAGAGCTCAAAAAGCGTGTCAATTCATTGAAATAAATTTGTTTTTAGTTTGCAATTTTAATTTCCCCGCACTATATTATCACAGACCTTGACACGAAGGCAGGGTTTATGTTGTAAAAAAAGACTTAATTAATAAACAATGGAGCCAACTATGAAAAGAAGTATCGTCATTTTGATGATCGCACTCTTCTCCTCAATTTTATTCTCAGGTACTACCGGAAAAATCAAGGGTATTGTAACTGATGAGAATGGTGAGCCGTTAGAAGGTGCTAATATCATGGTCGTAGGTAAGACTTGGGGTGCTGAGACTGATGAAGATGGTTATTACTACATCATCGGTGTTAGGGCAGGAACTTATCAAGTAAAATGTCAGTACATTGGATACTCTCCAAAGATGATTTCGAAGCTAAAAGTAAGAGTAGGATTAACATCCTCTCAAAACTTTAAGTTGATCTCAGAAGCGATTGAAATTGATGAACTTGAGATCGAAGTATTTCAAGACGAAAAAGTAGAAATGGATGTAACAACTTCTGTTAGAAGTGTTGACATGGGAACAATGGAAACTCAAGCTGTAACAGAGGTAGGAGATGTCCTTAGTAGTCAAGCGGGAATTAAGAAAGATGCTGATGGTGAGCTTCACTTTAGAGGTGGTAGAGCCGGTGAGGTAAACTATGTTATTGATGGTATCTCTGTTGGTGACCCTACTGGTGCTAAAGATGCTCCGGTAGCAATTAATTTTGCGAATGTTGAATCGTTCAATATTCAGAAAGGTATTCCTGATGCAGAATATGGTGATGCACTTTCAGGAAGTGTAAACATTGTAATGAAGATAGGTGATCAAGAAAACACTTCAGGACATGTAAAATACTCTACGGATACTTTCCTAGGTGAAAGTAGATTAGATTATACAAGAGGTGAGTTTAGTTTAAGTGGACCAATGCCAATACCGGGAATGAAAGAGAAGCCTACATATTACATTGCTTCTGATTTTACAACTCAAAATGGATTTGGAAATACTTATAGAGAGCTTGGAGATATAGAGGGAGATTATTACGAGTATGGAGATTTTGATCTTACGAATTTTGGATTCGAAGTAGGACAAAAAAGACAAAATAATTTCAATATTATCTTTAAGACAGCTTATCAAATAACACCGATGATGAGTATTAGTACTTCATATACCAAATCTAGAATTCATGACTATAATTTTAGTTGGTTGTATAGATATACGCCTCAAACAGCAGATGAGCTTATTACAGATATAACTATTTTTAATGTGAATTTTAAGCAAACACTTAATCAACAAAGTTACTACGATTTTATTTTCTCATACTATAATAGAAAATACCAAAGATTGCCAGGTGGAAAACTACCGGATGAATTTGTATTCGATAATGATCTTGATAATTTTTCCTTTGGAAGAGATGATATTGTAAGGAACTTTGTACACGATGGTGGAGATGCTGAGGGTTATCTTGACAATAACTACAATGGTTACTTCGATAGAGAGTGGTTTGATGATGGTACTAATGGTGGGGAATTGAACGGTAACTATGATGTAGGTGAAGATTTTACCGATGCAAATGATAATGGTATATATGATGGAGATGAACTCTTTGATTCAAACAATAATAACGAATGGGATTATTGGGAAATCGGACAATCTTTTACTGGTTTTAAATTAGATGTCAATGGTATTTTTACTGACCATATTGTAGAAGGTTATGACGATAAGAACTTAAGTGGTCATTATGATAAAGATATCTATGATGTTTCAGGAAGTGAGCCATATATTGACGGTGATAGATATTTAGATACGGGAGAGCCTTTTGTAGATCATAAAAGATTGATGTTGGTAGGGACTGAAACAGTAGCTGAAATAGCAAATAACTACTGGGATGAAGGTCAGGAAATTAGTTTTTTACTTCAAACTAAAAGAGTAACTAACGATAGTATCATGGTTGATAACATCGCTTCTTTCCCGAATTTTTGGGCTAGAGTTGATTTTCATGTAAATAATGATTTTTTTGAAGCTGATACTATTACAACGACATCAACAAGAACATATGATGGCTTTGACATCAATGATGATCCTGTAAGTTTCGAAGTGGAAGATTTGGAAATAACTATAACTTATCCGGCAGAAAAGTATGCTGACCTAAGATCATCTTTAGGATCTCCTGAGCAGCCTACTCCAAGATTCAATGACGTATATGATAGCTGGTGGAATTTTAGGTTTGATGAATTTGAAGCATATAGTACCTGGAGACAATCAGGATCAAGTACTGATTATAGTGTTTTAGGTTGGACTGTTGGTCATGCACCTTCAGACAATCCTTCTGCTTATGTTGAATACGTTGGTTCTTATAGTATATATAGAGCTCCTGTTGCAATGTATCAAGGAATACCAAACTACTTGGATCTTCCTTTTGATGCATACTCAACTTGGAATGACTTTAATTCAAGTGGTTTCTATGACAGACCTGATGGACAATATCTTTTAGGGGACAATGAGCCTTACCTAGATTATAACTATAATGGTGAAAGAAATCTAGATGCAGGGTTCTTGTTGCCGGATGCATATTTAGATGGAATCACATATCAGGATTTTAATAACACAGTACTAAAATTTAAAGGTAATTACACGAATCAGATCAATAAATTCCATATGATCAAGACCGGATTTGAATTAGCATTAAACGATTTGGATTACTTTAGTATAATGAATCCATACGTTAACTATGATGACCCGATAGAAGGCGAACTATATTCAGATTATGGTGAGGAAAGAACTACATACGCTTATTCTCCAACTGAATTTTCTATGTACGTACAAGACAAAATGGAATTTGAAGATCTTGTAGTTAATGCAGGTCTAAGACTTGACTTAAGATCGCTTGATCAAGATGCGATAGATTACTATCAATCACAATATGACGAAGGTGCTTTTGGTTATGAAGAAGAACTGGATGCAACAATATTTGCGATAAGCCCAAGATTTGGAATTTCACATTCAATTTCAGAGACTTCAAAACTTTTCTTCTCTTACGGACACCTTTACCAGAAGCCGACTTATACTCGAGTATTCGCACCGAATACTGCAGTTGGTACTGACCCATTATTCGGAAATATGAATCTTGGATATGAAAGAAATGTTCAGTATGAACTTGGTGTTGTGAATGAACTGGGATTGTATCTGATTGATATTACTGGTTACTTTAAAGATATTTATGATATGATCGCTACAAAAACTTACGAATATGGTGTGACCGATGCATCGGTATATTACAACTCAGACTATGGTAAGTCGAGAGGTGTTGAAATTCAAATTGATAGAAGTTTGAAGGATCATTACTTATGGGGAGTTTCTTATACACTATCTTATGCTTATGGTAAATCCTCAGATGCAGAGTCTAATATGGATGATGAAGAACTTGAAGTAAAAGAATATCCATTGATATGGGATGAAAGACATTCACTATCGACATACTTTACCCTAATGTTTGGTAAAGGCGAAACTTTATTTGATATGCCTTATACTGACAACTGGACTCTTGGTATGAATACAAGTTTCGGTAGTGGTACACCATTTACTCCGAGTGAGGAATATTACGATTACAAGGTTGCTGAAGAAGATATCGAGCAAAATTCTGAAAGATTACCTTGGCAATCAACTACTGATATAAAAATCAGTAAGACATTTGCATTTGCCGGAGAAAATAATGCATCATACGGTAATCTGAAACTTGAGTTTAATATCTATAACATATTCAATAAAATTAATGTATTGGACGTATATGCGGATTCAGGAAGCTGGTGGGCAAGAAGTGATGCTTTCTGGGATCACAATCCTATACAAGCAAATTACGGAGAACGCTACACAGATCCTTCTAATATTGGCGAAAGAAGACACTATAGGTTTGGAGTAAGTTACGCGTGGTAAGAGATATAATAAAATTTAATATAACTAGGAGACTGATTGATGAAAGTCTATAAGCAAATAACCGCACTACTTCTTATTGCAGTGATGATGAGCGCTTTTTCCAGATCTGCACCTACAGAAGCAAGTGAAAATAACGGTTTGCCAACAGTACAGGATTCCAAGGCCATAATTCCTGCACCTTTTAACAGGGTACACAGGGCAGGTCTATTATGGATGAATACTACTAACATGGGTTGGTATGGTAATCCTGATACTTATGATGATCCTTGTACAGGTAAACCTGCAGTATCTGGAGAGATGCCGGGTGGATCAGGAACTGACTTTTTATTTGCAGGAGCATTATTGTTTGGAGGTTATAAAGATTCAGCAACTGTAGATATTAATGGAACTAATGCAACTATTTTTCAAGGTCCTTTAACTACTACTGCATACGAAGGATGGTCTGGAAGTCCTATGCCAAAAGAAACTTGGCCGGTAAAATTCGATGCAGATGAGAATGGTTCTATACTTGGTAGAATGTATGAAACTTCAAATGTTGAAGGAAGAATAAGTTGTTTATTCGAAGATGTATATGATCCTGCTGCAACAGCTGAAGAGCAGTTCAATACAATGTACACAGATAAATTTGTAAGTAAAACTACTTATACGGGAATGGATGAATACGATATGAGAGATCATATCCCGTTGGGTATAGAAGTAAGACAGAGAAGTTATGCTTGGTCTTATGATTATGCTCAAAAATTTATTATCATAGACTATACATTATATAATAGAAGTGAAGATGGCAAAAATCTTTACAACTTCTTCATGGGAATGTATTTAGACTGTGATATTGGTCATACAGGTGGAGATTGGATGTATAATCATGCTGATGATCTAGGTGGTTTTATACAGAAGTGGGAATATCTTGATTATGCCACAGGAGAGCCGAAAATTGCTGACCTGAATTTAGCATGGGCAGCTGATAATGATGGTAGAAATTATACAGGTACAGGATTCTATACTGCAACTGGAGAACCAGGATCTGGAGCACCATTGGATGGAGCAACAGGTATTGTAACAGTAAGAGTTCTTAGAAATCCAAATCCAAGCTTAAGATATGCATTTAATATGTATGTTGCCGGATCAGGTGATGAAGCATTAGATTGGGGTCCACATTGGAAAACAGGATTGCATTCTGACTGGGCTTATGATCTTACTCCAAAACAGTTGGGTTATGATGATTATAACCAGGACGATCAATGGAACGGAGGAGTTCCACTTGCAGGTGGTAGAGTTGAAGGAAGACCTGCAGGTGATAAAGGTAAGTATATGGTCATGTCAAATGATGAATTTGACTATAATCAATATGATATAATTGATGTTGACCTTGTAAGATACAGTGATCCACCTTATATGCAAGGAACTCCATTTGCACAAGCTGATAAATGGCAGGAATGGCTTGACCCTAGTGAAGCATTGCCGGGACCTGATGATGTTTATGATGGTTCTTTAATAACAAGAAATGATCTGGCGAATGGTGCAGACACAAAATATATTCTTTCATTTGGTCCGTTAGGAACTCAAAAACCTATAGAACTTGCTTACGATTCAAACGGAGATGGTGCCTTAAATGATTATAAGAGTCAAGACGTGTGGGAGTTTGCTCATGGCGATTCTTTAAAATTAACTTTAGCGTTTATCGTTAATGATAATTTTCATACATCTTTAGACCAAGATCCTAACTATGAGAACGATGCATTAAGAGACCCTCCTGATGGAATAGATCCATCACTTTATGATAAAGGTTGGTATGATGCATTATATAATGTAGTATGGGCTGAAAGAGTTTATGATATACCAATGCACGATACTTATATCGTTAAAGGTGGTGTTGAAAAAGGTGACGGATGGTATGGAGAAGATGTTGGTGCTGATGGTCTTTATGCTAATACAAGAGTTACTACCGAATGTTGGTGGACTGATCCGGTAAGTGATTATGGTGGACCTGATGATGATGGTACTGAGGCAAATTCTCAATTAGATGATTTTACAACTTCATTTACTGGACCTTGGGGAAATTTAGCGACAAATGAAGATAATTTGCTGCCTTTTGGAAGAGTTGATTCTGATGAAGATTATGGAATAACTGGTGATCAAGTTGACGGAGGAGATGGTGAGTTAGGTTACGGATATATGGTAAAGTATGATGATCCTACCGAATACCAAGAATATGTAGGTAAGTGGGTAAGGTTTGGTTTTGGCAATGGTAAAATTGATCTTGGAGATGGAGTTCCTGATTTTACAGGACCACCACCACCACCATCACCAAAGATTGATATCAGTTATGATAATAATAATGTGATCGTTGAATGGGCATCAAAAGAGTTTTTCTATAAGGAAGATGGTACTGAGTCTTATTCAGGACCTGAAATGTTCCTAGACCCATTTACAAGAGTAAGAGATTTTGAAGGTTATCAGATTCAGGTTTCTCCTGACATGAATTCATTGAATTATGTTGAGGTTTTCAGTGTTGATAATGCAAATTATATTTACGAAAATATAACTGATGCAGGTAATTTCCTTGATTCACCGATACCTGCTCAGGAAGTTGCAGATAGTATTGCTGCAGGAAATCCATTTCCTTTGCAAATTACTGCTGAAAGACAAATATTTACATTGGTTCCATTTGGAGATAACAAAGATCTATTGGGAAGTTACACAAAGACTGATTTATATGAATATTCTGCAACTCCTGCTAACAAAGTTATTAATGGTACTGAGTCAGTGGATTATTATGAGTATAAGTTTACACTTCTTAATAAATTATATCTAAAAGAAAATTATATAGCAGTAACATCTTCTGACTTCGGTGATCCAAAAACTGGAACACCGGCATTGAAGTCTAATCCTGCCGTAAATGGATCTTCTGTAATTCCAAGTAAACTTATTGGAACTGAAGATGTAGTAGTTGTTCCAAATCCATACAGAGGCGATATTGATTATGAAGGACTTGGATGGGAAAATACAGATGGTGCAGATGATTGGAAAGAGCAAGATAGAAAAATAGTTTTTATGAATATACCTCTGAGATCTATCGTTAAAATATATACTCTGGCAGGTGACTTAGTTAAAACTATTGGTCACAATGGAAACGCAAGAGTTTCTGCGAGATATCAGTATGGTGAGTACGGAGCAGCATGGGACCTTATTAACGAAAATGATCAGGCTGTCGTGTCCGGAATCTACCTATACAGTGTTCAAGATGTTGATGATGAAAACTATGAATTTATCGGAAAATTTGTAATTATAAAATAACGGAGCTTTGAAATGAAAAAAATAATGTTATTATTGATTGGATTGTTTGTATCAATGCTCTTTTTTTCCTGT
>WTAK01000177.1 GCA_013139625.1 Candidatus Delongbacteria bacterium
CAATAACATCCTTTTCGTTGAAACTACTCTTCTATTTACTACTAAAGAATAATAGTAAATACCATTTGACAACTTAGCTCCATCGAATGTTACACTATGATATCCAACACTTTGTGAAGCATTTACAAGATCAGCAACTACGCTACCGTTAGAGTTGTAAATTTTAATCCTAACATTTGAATCTTGTGAAAGTGCATACTTGATCTTAGTAGTTGGGTTGAAAGGATTTGGATAGTTCTGATATAATGCAAATTTGGTTGGAAGCTGAGATTCAATAATATCAGTTCTTTCTCCTTCTTCCTCTTCATTCCTAGTCAACTTAGCAAGTAAATCACTGATAGCAGATGGATCATAAGTTGATTTCCCTTTACTTTCGGCATTTTTCATCATATTACAAATAGCAATATCAATCTTTGCTAAGATAACTTCACCTTCTGAAGTAGCTTCAAATTTCATCTCTTCAGCTAAAACTATAGCTTCATCATATTTCTTAGATTTAATATTAACTACAACTTTCATTTCTTTAAAGAATTTCTTATTTATCGTTTCATCTTCAGATTCAAGTTGTTCGTCGTACACCTTTAGTAAAGGTTCTAAAGCAGTTTCTTGTTTGGCATATAGATCCGGAAGTATTGCATGAGCAACATATGTCTCATCACTTGTAGGATATTTGTCTATCAGCATTTCTAATTTCTTGATTGCTTGGTCATACTTACCATCATCCTCAAATTCCATAGCTTTGATTAAAATTTTGCCGGAATTATCAAGAGTTCCATAAATTATTGGCTCAATATAATTATTTCTATACGGTACAGATGAATAAGGATCATAGCTTAAACGATACCTTTCATAAAGGCTAAACAAATAAGCATAGTTGTCTTCATTGACTTCAGAAGTTCCCCAATAGTTATTAATTGCATTTAATCCTACAACACTTGGCATTGTTGCTTTTGAAGTTAGGTGAGTATCTCCTTTTATACAAGGTACCGTTGGTAAGCCATTAACTAGATCACTATAGATATTGTTATAACCATTATCCATATAGACACCTGCTGCATATTTAACATATATCTGAGCACTATCGTAAAAGTTAGTTCCATTATTGCATATCACATTGTTCAGATCTAGTAATCTGGATGATGAGTCTACTAATTGAGGAACTGTATTCCAACCTGTAATAAATATACCGTAGTAGGTATTGTCCTGTATTGTATTATCTATTAACTTTGGTGAGCAAGAAGTTATTGCTAATCCTATTGCAAAATTCTCGATCGTATTATCATCTGTTTCTCCACTTGACTGTATTAATGAAATACCTATACCAATTCCATTACCATTAAAATTATTATCTTTAAGTATAAAATTTTCTAAACCATTGTTGTAATCTAGGTTACAATTTATTAGCTCAACACCATTTTCACATTCTGTGAATGTTGAATTTGTAATATTTACATTTGTTGCTGAAGCATTTATTGCTGTTTCTGCATTACTGATAATTGTATTTGATAAAATAATAGTACTACCTACTTCTGTAGTTATACCTTGCCAAGTGTCAGTTCCAACTATAGTAACATTTGTTAAGTCAAGAACAGCACCGTCTCTTACAGTAATTTTTGCACCAAGTCTAGCTTCTACCTTCATATTAGGATAAATTATTAAATTATCCCCCGGTTTTATTACAAGTTCTGAACCTGGCTGCAATACAAGCTTTAATGGATCGTAAAACTGACCCGCTGTTAAATCCAAATAGTTTTCAATATATTCTGAAGCATCAATCTCATATTGGAACTCAAATAAATCTGTATCTTGCTGTAATTTTAAGATAGAAATACTTGTTGTATTTACTATTTCAGACGTAGTTATATTGTTCTTGCTATGTAAAAAAGCAAACTCTATCTCATTGCTAGCATCTTCCGAGAAATTACCTGTCGTTATTTTTCTTATATATTTAGAGTTAATGGGAATTCTCGCAAGACCACTATATGTTTCACTATTATGATATTCTTGAATTGAGGGATCAAACTCAAATTCAATAATTTGAGTTGAATATCCATATGGAGGAAGTGGATACATTCCTTGAAAAACTAATAATAAAATATTTTTACTATCTAATGTAAAATTTGTTAAATCTTGAAAAGTGTAACCCGAAGTATAATCAAATTCTGATATCAATTCATAATTTGGAATTATTTTAGTTATATTGCTACCCTCTACACTCAAAGTAATCACTTTATTTCCATCACACAGAACAATATCATTGATATTATCATTATTAAAATCACCTACAGCAATTGACACTTTATTATTTAAACTTTCAGATGTTATATCATAGCTGTTTATCTGAGTTTCGGATTGTACATCAAAAATCAATACAGAAGTGTTGCTAACAACAACAATTTCACCTATTCCATCGTTATTAACATCAGTAGATTCGATATCATTAAAATCGGTTGAATAATCTCCAAGAATTATTTTCTTAGAATATTCAGGTTCTCCAAGTTTATAAAATAAAAGCGAATAACCATCGAAATCTTTATGCAATACAACTTGTTCGTCAATTCCGTCATTATCATAATCACATGCCGTTGTTGCGATAAAATCATCTGAAAAAAATGGATCTAAGTTTGTGATTACATTTGTTTTAATCGTATGCTGTTCTAGATCCATTGGATCATAATGTATTAACTTCCTCGTGTTATCAAAAACAGCGAGCTGTGGTTTTAAGTGATCTGTAGCTGAATCCGGACAAGGAGACTGAGTAACATTTATAGTGTTGTATGGAGGATCATTTAAAGTTACTGGATTTTGAACAAACTCAGATGGTGAAGTTAAAGTTATAGTACCACTTCTTGAAAAATCAACAAAGTGCTTGTTTATCTTCAATTCTGTAGTCTCAGGCACAACTCCTGTTCCTCCATTAATAACTTGAATCCAGTTTGATATATTGGAGATACTATAATTTACTGGTGCTTGATTAGGATGATCGGGATCACATTTATTAACAGTAAATTCAATATTACTCTCATTATAATCAACATCAAATGTAGTTGTTCCTGAAAGTTCGATTTCAGGTAAAGGGGGATCATTACTTTGAGTTACAGTGAACATTGCTTCTCTAGTCTGACCTTCAAAAGTTCCGTGATCTGATAATACTATTTTTATTATTCCTGGTTGTGAATTAGATTCACTATACTCCCCTACTTTTATAACTGGTCCATCATTTGTGTATATGCGAGCACTTTCTCCAGAAATAATTTCGACCCAATCAGGATACTCAACTATATTATAATAAACATCATAGCTAGGTTGTCCTTGTGAGTAATCAATAGACATACCAAAATGATAAGTAGAAGCATCATTATAATTATAAGGAAATTCGTAAGAATTCTCCTCTAATATTATGGGCACCGTCTCCCACTCACCGATTGTATAAAAACCTAGGCGACAATCATCATTATCTGTATCAGCAATTGTAAAAGTTACTGAGTATTCATATTCTTCATGTTCAGGATCATCGTATGCCGGATTAAGCCAAGGTGTATAATAATGAATTATTGATTCTGAATTCGCTAAGCAATTTACTTGTATAGGATAATCAACAACAATATTCTGTATTGTATCCCATCTGTAAGAATCGGGATTATACTCTCTTAATTCAACATCAACTAAGATAATACCATTATAATCTAGACCATCTAATTCTTCTACCGTACAATCTATATGAATGTTTTTATTTGAATAAGCACTTTCCACATGATAATCCCCCCAATTCCACTTCCAATGAATCCGACCATTTAAGTCCGGATCCTGATTTTGGGTAACCAATATCGTTTGTACAGTTTCACCATCAAAATATGGGCCGACTGCTGTCAATACAATGTTACAATTTCTAGAAATTCCATCATTCACAAGGCATTTGAAATCTATTGTAGTTGGATCACCATCCACTACGGTAATGGTTGTAGGATAATCTTCTATCCAAATATCTTCAGGTGGATCACTAGGATCAATCGATACAGTCAAATCTGTATCAAAACCAAGTGTGGAGGTTATTGTAATAGATTTAGGTAATATATTATCATAATCAATAACGAAACTAGTATTGTCTATGACTAAACAATCTTCAGGTGGTTCCGGTAATTGAGAAATAGTAATAGTTTTACTATTTGAACCATCCCGAAATAATCCATTTGTTAATTCTATCGTCACATTACAATATTTTGGATTATCTGTTTCATTATTATCTATGCACTTAAATTCAATATCAGAATAACTAGATGCAGGAATATTTCCACTAGTACTAGTGAATTGTAACCATGTAGATGCTTCGGGAGGATCAAGAGTCACAATCCAATTTATTTCAACATTATCATACCATGATGACAATGTAATAGTTTCTGGATTTCCTACTTCATTCCAATCAAATTCAGTAGAAGTATAAGACAAGGTTATATCGCCAGACAAGTCTTTTAGAACGAAAAATTCTATAGGCTGTGATGAGGAAGTCCCACTTGAAAATGTAGCTCTATAATAACCTTCAGTATCAATCGTTTCATAGAATGTGATATCATACCCACCCCAAGGATCACAAGTATATGGCTCTTCTGGCTCTGCATAAATACTCCAAGTTTTAGAACTAAAACTAAATGTTTCAATAGTCAATTTTATATCACCAAACCAATTGTGGTCATCTAATTCTTGAATTGATACCGTAAATCCTATTATATCTGTTGTAATAGGATCAATGGGATCCATAGTTATGTTTGAAGTAAAATCTATTGCGCCATTAACTTCAGGATCCTCACTAAATTCCATGTTGAGTGAATTATATTGCTCAGAAGGGAAAAAATGCCATACTCCTAGTGTATACTCCTAGTGTATACTCCTCATCATCAGGTGTTGGGTTTAAACCTACGGACTCATACAAATACTCAGTAAAACCTACACATTGCATTGTATAATGTGTGGGGTATCCGTCATTATTGTAGGTAACTTCTTTATGGATAAATATACTGTAAGTAGTATATTCCGGATCCATAAGTTCTTCAGAATGTATAATGCTAGCTGTAGCAATAATCGTTTCACGTTGCTCATCTGATATATTTATATACTTTTTTGCACCAAGATACCTTTCATTGTCACCTGATCCATCATAATCTCTTAATTCAACTTCATAAGTTTGATTTTCATAATTTATCCCGTCTGGATGATATCCATCACTGCTCATATCACCATTAAAAAAGTGATAAACAGCTCCTTCAGTTGTACCGTCATCATAGTATATCCCGTTATGTCCAGCAACCTCTAAATCTCCTAAAGATACCATTCCTGTCCTATATCCTATATCCGCATTTTGTATTTCAGAAAATGAAACTAAAGATATTAATAATAGAAAAACTGTTACATATTTAAACATGGCTACTCTCCTCCTTTCAGCATATGCTTTTTAAACATTTTTTCATTATTTTCCGTTACTCTTTTCATTGACTTATAAGTTCTAGGTATATCCTCTCCAAAAGCTTTTCTTATGTCAGAAGAAATCCTAAAGGCTTTGTAATTAGTAACTGACATTATAATA
>WTAK01000277.1 GCA_013139625.1 Candidatus Delongbacteria bacterium
GAAATAGAAAACTGCTTGTTCAGAATTTGAGAGTTGTGCACGATACATTTTAATATATTGATATTTCTCGATTTTAGATAAGTATATATTTTCATCTATATATTTTATTGCATTATACATATTACGAAAATATGCACTTAAAACTGTTTGGTTTGTTCTACCAATATTCTTTTTCTTATTTTTTATAATTTCTAAATGTTTTTGTTCAATTTTTTCAAGCATAACCTTACCATAATCCTTTAAATGAATATTGGTAAAACTATCCCATTCCTTATCAATTCCAAAATAAAATAACATATAGGCGAGATTTATTTCATTTGTTTCATCAATAATTTTATCTGTATTCAATTCCTGAACTACTTTTAAAAGGTCAAAGATCTGTAATTTGAATAATACAAAAGCACGACCACCTTCGATTTTTTCTACACCTTTTTTTGCATAATCTTTATAACTTTTTATCCGAATATTTCTTACATTATCTCTGTGATAATCTAACATGCGAAAGAAGACGTTTTCAATCTGACTTTTTTTGTTAATAAGGCTTTGGTGTAGAAATGTAATTGCAACTAACAATGCCCCAGCTATACCAAAAATAGTTCCTACTAAACCCTGAATTAATGTTCCAAATTGATTCGCAAGTTCTAAATTAATTTTAAATGAAAAATGAAAAAAATGTTCATCAAATAATACAAGAAAAAAAAGAAATAGTCCTAACACAAGAAAAATAATACTAATAACTAATAAGAATGTTAATGAATATCTTGCAAAAAAACATTTTATAGGGAATTTTTCTTTCCATTTCTTTTTCATTTCATTCCTTCTTTGAGGAGTTTACGCCACCTTAATCGGCTAAATATAGTTTAGTAAAATATTGAACAAAGTGAAAAAAGCCAACTGTATTTTGTCCGTTTGAAGGCTTTGTTAGTTTTTGATTACACCTGACGAACTTCTTTTTTACCAGACATATTAGCGACTTCTAGATAGTACCTACCGTCATCTAGCCAAATAATTGCTTTAGGGTGATAGCTGTATGAATACGAATAGTTATAAAAGGTTAACTCCCATTTACTTCAATCATCAAGTTCATAAATGGTATCACCATCCCAACCTTCAAATTCATCTGCAATGTAGGAATTTTTATATTCTTGCACGACTCTCTCCTTGAGGTAACTAACAGCTATATTCACTTACTACTTCATAGTTAGTCAACTTAGTGCTTTATCTATATAAAGTCAAGACAAATAAATATTTTCAATATTAAAATTACTTTAATCCTTTCATAATACACTAATTTTACCTTAAATTACTTTACAATTAAACCAATGAGAAAAACTATGAGACAAAAAAAGATAACCTTTATTATATTCCTAATACTAACAAATCTACTTTCATCACAAATCATTATTAATGAAGTAATGTTCGATACTGAAGGTGCAGAGTATCATGATGAATTTGTTGAAATTTATAATAATAGTGAAAACATTGTCGATCTATCAGGGTGGATGCTATCCGACGATGCAGAAACTGATATTCTAATAAAATATCACGGTTATGATAATATGCTCCTACATCCTCATCAATATTGTGTCATTATGGATTCATCCTATTATTTAAACAGCACATATTATGAAACATTGATTCCTGACTCTGCACTTAGAATTATGATAAATGACGGCTCGTTCGGTCAATATGGGTTAAATAATAGTACTCCTGAGACAGTTTCTATCTTTGATCCCGACTCACTGATCGTTGCTTCTTACGAATATACAATTAATCAGACACCAGGTTACTCCGATGAAAGAATATCATTTACAGATAATAATTGGGGAAATTCAAAAACTTTAGATGGTACACCGGGATTTAAGAATTCATTGTTCCCGTTCAATTTTGATATTGAAATAATCCAATCAACTCCACCTCCTACTCTCCACCTTACAGAAAATATTTTTACAATCAAACTCCAAAATAGCGGACTCGAGAGAATTGACCAGTTCTTATTGAGTGCATATATTGATGATATATTTTACAGAGATACACTACAGATCTCACCCCTTAATTCAACAGATTCAGTTGAGGTAGAATTCAAAATAGACTTTGAAAACTCGGGAACAAGGATAATAAGATTTCAGGTTGAGATCAACCTTGATGAAAATTTATTGAATAATATTTATGAGAATGAAATATTTATACCTTATCCTGACAATGTGTTAGTTTTAAATGAATTCATGAAAAATCCTGATGCTACTCAATGCGAATATATCGAGATATTTAATCTCTCCGAGAATCCTATTGATTTGGTAGACTTCGGATTGTCTGACGAATTAATTGACAGGGTTGTCTATTTTCCTGATGTCCAAATACAGTCTCATGACTACTTTGTTATAGCTGATAATGAATTTATAAATGACTTTTACGGTATTGATATCTCAAAAGTATTTATAGCATTAAATATGGCTACCCTTAACAATACAACTGATAAAATTTATCTTCTTACTAAAGATAAAACAGCTTTGGATAGCATTTCTTATGTCAATTTTAATGAAGATAACGGTAGAAGTATTGAAAAAATTAGCCCTGAATTGAATTCATTTGATCTTGACAATTGGAAGTACTGCACTCTGCTCGGCACGCCGACTCAGAAAAATTCTGTTTCTCCTCAAGATCATGATCTTGAACTTACTTTGGTAAACATTCCTGAGAATATTCAAGTAAATACGGATTTTAAAATAGATCTTAAAGTAAAGAATGTAGGTATAAATGATATCGCCAGCTTTCAATGTAATGCCTATGACGATAATATTCTACTCCGTGATTACGACCATCAACTTTCGATTCTATCTTCTGACTCTGTTGAATTTTCACTAGTCTTTAACATCAGTAAATCTGGAACAGATTCGATAATATTTGATCTTGAAACAAATTTAGATGATAACCTTTTAAATAACGAAGTAATTGCAAAAATATACATTCCGTATAATGAAAGATCTATTGTTCTGAATGAATTCATGAAATATCCAGATGATTCTCAATGTGAGTGGATTGAAATAGTTAATATCTCTGAAGATAGTTTAAACCTGGGTGATTTTAGTATCACAGATTCAAACAAAGATGTTCTAATACCTTTCCCAGATATATTGCTTTCACCTAATGACTTCTTTGTCTTAGCTGAGAATAATCGGATCTATGATTTCTATGCTGTAGTCCCTGAGAAAGTATATATAAACGGATCATTACCTGGGTTAAATAATGACTTAGACTGCATCTATATACTTGATAAATTAAACTTTACTGTGGATAGTATTCTTTATTCAGATTTCAATGATGATAACGGCATTTCTGTTGAAAAGATTAACCCTGAATTTAATTCTTCTATATTATCTAATTGGGTATTATCTGTAAGTACGGCAACACCGACAAAAGAGAATTCGGTATTCCAAGATCCTTATGATAATAATAACGAAAATAACTTTTCACTATACCCAAAAACTGTTACTCCGAATGATGATGGGAATAACGATAATTTAATTATTTCATACGACTTTGATTCTGCTTATATCTATCTTACCGTTAAAATTTATAATATCAAAGGTCAGCAAGTTGCCATTCCAGCAAATTCGCTTTACACATCTTCAAAAAATGATTTTGTGTGGAATTGTAAAGACAGCAAAGGAATGACTGTAAAGACCGGAGCTTATATTTGCTTTCTGAATGTAAAAAATAGTGATGGTAAGATAATAAAATTAAAAGAAGTTTTTTATATTACAAAATAAGTAAGTGTGTTTCCACACTTACTTACACTATTAATCAATTTAATTTATTTATATCTCTACTTCAACCATCATCTGCGGTCCATTTCCTGTCTCAATAGTTTTCACAATCTGTTCATTTTCAAATACTTTGAGTGAATCAGGATCTTCGTAATTTATATTATCGGTTGTATACAAAGGTAGATATAATCTATCATTACTATCAATATAAAATCCCATTACGACATATGGAGCTTCAAAGATTAGATTTTGAGCATCATTTATAACTGCATTTATTTCTGAATCATATTTCATTATTCCACAGGTTGCATTCCAGCTTGCATCGTAGTCAGACATAGCAACATAAATCATACCATTACTATCAATATCAAAACCGGCTACACCTACACCAAAATCAATAGTTTCTTCAACTTCAAAAGTATTTAGATCAATAATTGCAACTCCACCTTTTACATCTGCATAATTACCTGTGTACATCACATGTAAATCTCCGT
>WTAK01000484.1 GCA_013139625.1 Candidatus Delongbacteria bacterium
AATGATATTCCTTGGTGCAGGAGAGGCTTTTGTTTCAGTATCCCCAGATACTGAAAGTGATGGTGTTTTTGAATATGATATTCCATTAGATATTCCTGCAAAAGATTGGTACAAAATTTTTGTATCAGCGTTAGAGCCTGATAGTGTCTGGGATTGTAGTGATGTGCCTTTTGAAATATTAAGCTCTCCTTAAATCTCCTTGATCTTCTCAGCCAGCTTCGCAGTAACTCTCTTCACTGTCATTAGATCCTCAACTGAGGCTTCTTTAATGCGTTTTAAGGACGAAAGCTTTTGTATCAGTGATTTCCTTGTCGCAGGTCCGATCCCTTTGATATCCTCCAACTGTGACCCTATAGATTTACTTCTAAGACTCTTATGATAAGTTATTGCAAACCTGTGAGCTTCATCTCTGATCCTCTGAAGTAATATCAAGGCTGATGAAGTCCTTGGAATAAAGATAGCTTCACTTTTACCGGGTACGAAAACTTCCTCAAGTCTTTTTGCCAGACCAATGATCGGTATTTCAGAGAGCCCAAGCCCTTTAAGTATTTTCACAGCAGAAGAGAGTTGACCTTTACCACCGTCGACCATTACAAGGTCAGGAAATATAGGATCTTTTTCCTCAGAGAGTCTTTTATATCTTCGTTCTACAACTTCACGCATGGATGCGAAGTCATCAATACCTTCAACTGTATTGATTTTAAATCTGCGATAACCAGTTTTGTAAGGTTTAGCATTTTTGAATGTTACCATAGAAGCTACAGTTTCTTTCCCTGCGAAATGAGAAATATCAAAGCATTCGATGATATTGGGGATTTTCTTAAGATCAAGATCTCTCATCAGTGAATTTAAGCTTCTCGGAGTAAAATCTTTCTTTAATTTCTCAAGTTTCATATCATTAAGAAGTAATTGAGCATTTTTCTGAGCAAGGAAAAGCAACTTAGCCTTATCTCCGATCTCAGGCTTAATAAACTTTACTTTATGTCCGTCAAGAGAGCTTAACCAGGTTTCAATTGTTTTTTTATCATCAATCTTTATTGCTAAAATTATCTCATAAGGTATATCATGCTGAGAAATATTGTAATAGATCTTAATAAATTCTTCAATTACTCTGGATTCAGTTCTACCGTAAACACTTTTCAGAAAAAAGTGATTCCTTGCTATTAATCTTCCGTTCCTGAGCTTAAACACAGCACAGCAAGCATCATTGTCTTCTATCTCCACAGCGAAATAATCGGTAGCAATACTGGTAGCATTCTCAACTTTTTGTCTCATTGAGAAATTTTCTACAAGCTTAGTTGCATCTCTATAATCAGCGGCAGCTTCAAAATTCTTAGTATTAGAAGCATTTTGCATTTGTTCTATTAAGATTTCATTAAGTTTATTATTCCTTCCGTTGAAAAATGCGGCAATATTCTTTATCCGAGTATTGTAATCATCAGCATTTTCCAGTCCTACACATGGTCCGTTACATATCTTTATATGATGATCCAGGCATAATCGATGCTTCTTTTTTTCAATAGAGTCTTCCGTGATATTCAGTTTACAATTCCTTAGCTTAAGTATCTTTTTTAGGTTTTTCAGCAGACTACGAACATTTTTTACCTGCATAAAAGGACCAAGATACTTTGAACCATCATTTATGATCTTCCGAGTTACATATATTTGCGGGAATAATTCTTTCGTGATCTTAATATATGGGTATGATTTATCATCCTTGAGGTCAATATTGTATTTTGGCTTATGTTTTTTTATTAGATTAGCTTCAAGTAACAATGCCTCAAGCTCATTATCCGTGACTATGTATTCTATTTCATTGATGTTTTTTACGAGTATTTCAGTCTTAAACTGCTGATGCTTACCTATGTTAAGGAAGTAGGATTTTACTCTGGAGCGTAAATTTTTTGCTTTTCCAATGTAAATTATCTTTGCAGCCTTATTTTTGAAAAAATAGACACCTGAATTTGTTGGTAGGTTCTTTAAGATATCTTTAAATTTATCTTTCATTACTTTATTTTCACACCATCCTTGAGTAGATCAAAGAATTGACCGGTAGGGCAGAGATAAAGGCACCAAGGGTTCTTTATAAACAATGAGGTTACAAATATTACTGCACTGGCGATTATGGTCGTTAATGTTGCAGAACTGAATAAGAATATTGTAAATGGTTCTATCTCTGAAAGGTTTATCTTTAGCGTGGTACTTATAACTATTATCAGAGATACGAATATCAGCAAACGTATTCTTCTCAGTGTTTTGATGATTTTCCCACTCAGCTTTATCTTCTTGATAGGTAGTTTGCCAAGTAAAGTCTGAATATTGCCGAAAGGGCAGATGTAATGGCAGTGTAAATGCCTATTAAATATCAGTGGGATCACTATTGCTAAAGCCAACATAGAAAGTGATATATAAGTTGTAAATATTGATATTCCATAGATAGAAAAGCTCTCTAAGAAGTACATTGATATTGAATGTCCTGTTATTATACCAAAGAATATAATAGATAATATTTGCAGAATGTATTTATATTTGTTTAACTTTTTTACGAATATTGCGATTATTGATAGTAATAAGATTATATATAATACTATTGAAACTTTATGATCTAAGAAACTTATTTTAGTGCTTTTTTTTGCTCCTGAGACATACTCTGTAAGACCTGTGAAAATAGATATCCGCTTCTCAATAATTTTCATTACGGCTCTGGTTGTATATGTTGCACCGGTGATAGTATCTACTTTATGATCTTTTATCTCTTCAATTTTCTTTCCATTCCATGAATCGAAGAATTTAACATTGTTCAGACCTGATATCCAAGATGGAGTTTCTCTGTTCTTCATCAATCCTAAGCCAAGTATAGCTTCTTCCATGTCAGCTATGATGATCACAGGTACATTCCCTGCGTAGCCTTTTATTTCGTCGCAGAACGGGGAAGAAAGAAGAAAATTTCCTACCTGCTTTCCACTGTTGTCATAGATCTTTGACCATTTAGTTTTGTAATTTGCCTGTTCCAGTGAATCTGCTGCTGGTATTTTCTCTTTGACGAGTTCGATTAAATATTTATGCGATCCAATGTCGAAGTTTTCACTTATTTCTTCTCTTGCTAGGAGGAATACAGCTATGAATGCTATTATTACAGGTATTTTCAAAAGGTATCTTTTCATTTGTGCTTCTCCTTACTTGCAAGGCACTGAAGTACCTTGTTCTTTAATGTTCTAAGGAAAGTAAGATATTTAGGAAGAAAAGAAAATGATAAAAAATAGGGATTATTTTTTACATCAAAAGAGCAAAGGGTCACTATTTGACACTGTGCGTTGTTTATCTTGCGTATAAATAAAAAATTACGCAGGAGACAACATGAATTTCAGACAATTAACTAAACTTCTGAATGAAACTAACGAAAAACTTTTCCAGAGTGCTGTTAAAGCCGTAAATACAAGCCTTACCATTAGAAACTGGTTGTTTGGTTATTACATCGTTGAATTTCAGCAGAATGGAGATGACAGGGCTGAATATGGCAAAAGATTGCTTTATAATTTATCAGAAGAAATAAAAATCAAAGGCTTAACAACTCCTGAACTTTCAAGATGTCGTCAATTCTATCAAGCATATCCCGAGATTCTTGGGTCAGTGACCCAAGAATTAGGATTTCTTGAAGATGAAAATGTGAATTTAAAGATTCTTGGGTTGCTGACCCAAGAATCGAATAAACCTGAAATTAGGCATTACAAGAAACTTATTAGTTCAATATCTTATACCCACCTTGTTGAGTTAATAAAAATTCAAGATTCTTTAAAAAGAAAATTCTACGAATTATTATGTATAAAGCAGACTCTTTCAGTAAGGGAACTAAAACGGCAAATTTCCACATTATCTTACGAAAGATTTGGTTTCTCAGCAGATAAGAATTTATCTATGACTGAAATATGCAAAAAGATTGAACCGAGAGAATCAACTGATTTAGTAAAATCCCACTATTTCTTTGAGTTTCTGAAGATAAACAATCCTAGTTTAATAGAGGAAACAGAACTGGAATCATCTCTTATCAATCACTTACAGGAATTTATTATTGAGTTAGGTAATGGATTTTGTTTCGAAGGTAGACAGAAAAGGATATTAATCGGGGATGAATATTACTTTATTGACTTAGTATTTTACCATAGAATTTTGAAATGTCATGTACTTATAGAACTAAAAACAGATCGTTTTAGGTATGAACATACAGGGCAATTGAAAACATATTTAAATTATTATAAACATAATATTTCTCAAGAAAATGATAATCCTCCTGTTGGAATATTGTTGGTTACTGAAAGAAATAAAGCTTTAGTTGAATATGCTATCGCTGATTCTGATAAGGAAATATTTGTAAGCAAATACAAGCTGCAACTCCCCAATAAAAAAGAGATTGAAGATTTTATTGATAATGAATTAAGTAAATCTTTTTAAATTCCCTTGATATTATCCGATTTAATAACTAATTTAATTTCTTAATACATTAAAAGAGGAGAATATCATGCCGAATAATCTAGACAAGAAAATATTTAAGAAATTCGATCAGATAGCCAAAGAGAAAGAGAAAAATATCCTGCATTCTGCGATTTTTAAGAATGGAGTGCAAAAAATAGCTTTCAAGAATGAATCTCTGATAAATATGCAGCATGTATTCTCGGAAGATATCGTAACAGGTAAGATCACTGCTCAGAATAGTAGTGGAAGATGCTGGTTGTTTGCAGCTGCGAATGTATTGAGAGAGCAAACGTCAAAGAAATTGAAATACGAAGATTTTGAGCTTTCACAAACCTATTTGATGTTCTATGACAAACTTGAGAAAGCCAATTATTTCCTTGAGAGCATTATCAAAACAGTTGATGAAGATATTTACAGCAGAATAGTAATGTTCCTTTTATCCATACCAATGAACGATGGTGGTCAGTGGGATATGTTCGTTAATCTTCATGAAAAATACGGATCGGTGCCAAAGCATATCATGCCTGAATCTTTCCATAGCAGTAACTCAGCTGTAATGAACAACCTTTTAACAGTTAAGCTGAGAGAATGGGCCTCAGATATCAGAGAAAAGAGCAGTAAAGGATATTCTACTGCCAAGCTCAGGAACTTAAAAGAAAAGATGATGGAAGAATTCTACACAATGCTTATCAGCTTTTTGGGAAGACCGCCTAAGAAATTTGATTTTGAATATAGAGATGATGACAAAAAATTCCACAGTCACAGAAATTTAACTCCTCTTTCCTTTGCAAAGAAGATAATACCTTTCGATCCCAAAGATTATGTCAGTATAATCAATGCCCCTTCGTTTGATAAGCCTTTTAACAAGACCTATACCGTAAAATTTCTAGGTAATGTGATAGAAGGGCAGAAAGTTCTGTATTTAAATCTAAGTTCTGATGAGCTGAGGAAATTATCTCTTAAGCAGATCAAGAATAAGATACCTGTCTGGTTTGGCTGTGATGTTGGTAAAATGCTTGATGGTGAGAGTGGTATTATTGATCCTGACATTTATGACTATGAATCAGCTTTAGGTGTCAAGTTTGGACTTGATAAGGGTAAAAGGCTTGAATATGGTGAAAGTCTTATGACACATGCGATGGTACTTACCGGTGTGAATGTTGTTAACGGGAAAGTCAACCGTTGGAAGGTGGAGAATAGTTGGGGAGAGAAGAGAGGGCACAAAGGATTTTTAAATATGAGTGATAAATGGTTTGATGAGTTTACTTATCAGGTTGTGATCAATAAGAAATTTCTTACTAAAACACAGTTGAAGAAGCTCGAGCAGAAGCCTATAGAGCTTGAGCCGTGGGATCCGATGGGGTC
>WTAK01000458.1 GCA_013139625.1 Candidatus Delongbacteria bacterium
TTCCTTTAATTCAAATGTTGTAAAATTCTGAATAGTATTGAAGGGTTCTCCTTGTTTTACCAGTTTGTATTTACCCGGAGGTAGAAGCCATGTTGTCCTAACTTCTTCATAATCATTTTCTTCTCTACTGTAAACCGTTCCTACGGAGATACCACTTCTTAAATGCAATATTTCATAGCCGAATCTTATCTTTTCCAAATTTTCATTTATTACATTAACAAGCAGTCCTGACCATTCAGGATCAATTATAGTAGTCTGTTGTTCATGAATTGTAAAACGTTTTTGGACCTGGTCGTAAGAATCTGTGGAAGATCCAAAGACTAAAGTGTAGTTTCCTGGTTTTAAGAAAATACTTTCACCTATTCTCTTATCCTCATGGATCATACTCTCAGAGGAATATATTTTTATTGTTGGTTCCCAATCAGGTTTACTCATTGTAGGAATAAATAAACGCCCAAAACCCAGTTGGTCATCTCTGGACTCAGATCTTAATTGTTTTTGGATCGGGTCTGAAAGCCAAGTATCACCTTGTTTTGCGTAAGTGCAAGCAAATGGAAGTAGAATTACAAGAAATAATATTTGTTTGAATGACATTATTTAACTCCGTTAGTGATATTTTAGAAAATCAACTACTTTAACAAGGAATAAGTCAGTTTCTACTTTTAAAATATCGCTGACAGTTTTGATAAAAAACGGAATATCAGGATTTTCAAGTTCAGCTTTTTGATCAATATCATGTCTTACGAGTATATTTCTAGATCTATCTCTTAGTTCAATTGAAACTTTTACGTGAGCAAATGTAGCTTCTTCACTTTTGTAAATTTCAATATTACTTATCATCCCTGAAATATAATAGTCAGGGCTCGTAGTAAAAAAATCTGTTTTACACTCTTTAAATAAGTTCAATGAATTTATATGATACACCAATAATTCAGGAATGCTTTTATCCGGTCTTAAAGCCCATTCATTTTTCTTATCAAAAGTTAGTTTATGCAATGATTGTCTGATTACAATAGAATTTCTGTCATAGATCCGATTCATTTCAAAATTTTGAACCTCAACCTTGTAGTCAAAAGGTATTTTGGATGAAACAAATTTTTCCGCATTAGCAGGGTTCGGAAGATATGATAAGATATAATGGTTTTTCATGGTTTTAACACTACATGAAGCTAATAATAACAATAAAGTAATGACAGATAATTTAATTTTATTCACTTTCTTTACCTTTAATTAAGATATCGGGATTGTCTTTTAGCAGTATCGCAAATTCATTAATATTTTCAAGTGCTTCTTTAAATAATTCAATTGATTTCAGAAGGTTACTTCTACCGAGTAAGAATGTCTTATCTAAATGCTCTACTGTTTCCTGTGATGAGGTAACAAGTTTTTCGGTAGATCTAAGTAATTCTGCGAACTCTTTTGTGTTTAGCTTGTCAGTAATCTCTTTTATATTCTTAATAGATTCGTTAATGTCTCCGGAAGCCATAAGTTCATTTGTATTTTTTATCAATTTATTTAATGATCTTGCTGTCATCGTAAATTCTCGGATCATTTTATCAGAGTTCTTTATTAAAGATTTAATATTTTTCTTATTGTCGTTAAGGTATTGATTTGAGAAAGTTAACAGTGTATCCAATTTTCGACTATCTTCCTCGATCTGGGCGATCATGTTAATGAAAATATTACGATTTTCTGTAGAAGTAGCTTGGATCAGGTTGTTTAATAATATTTCAATTTTCTCTGAGATAATTTCGGCTTTACCGGTTATACTCTCAAACATATCTGCGCCGGCTTTTATGTAGCTTCCCGGATCTAAATTTGGATCTTTGTTTTCACCACCGGTAATTTCTATTTGCTTTAATCCGGTAGCAATACTTTGGTAAGGTAAATTTGCTACAGAAGTAGATTTAATAGGAGTGTCTTCTTTTATACTTATGGTTACGATGATCTCAGAAATGTTATCATTGTTTATAGCTATCTCGATCACTTTACCAATGTTGATACCATAGTATTTTACATCTGCTCCAATATTTAATCCTGAAACTGACTGCTTTTCAAGTTTAATATAATAGGTATCTTCTTTCGATAGTATTTTCTTGCCAACCAGCAGGAACATTACATACAAAAATATTACAGACACTATTGAAATTAAAACTATTACTCTTATTTTTTGAGATCTTGTAACCATATTCTATCCTAATAAAATCGTTTTATATCAAATTTGATAATTTCTTAGATTTGCTACGAGTTACTATTGCTGTATAGGTTTAACTATGACATAAAATAAGCACAAATCAATTTAAAGTCCATAGAAAAAAAAGTCAGTATGATTTTTTTGAGTGATTAGTGGCTAGTTGATAGCGGTTAGTGTTAAGTTTAGATGGTTTTTTACTCATCTAAACTTATATCTTTTCTCTTGACTAATACAGTCTCGAATAATATATTACAAAGTAGTAATCAATCTATTAAAAATAAATTTGGAGAAAAAAATGTTAAAAAAAATTATAGCTATTTCGTTAGTAATTGTAGCGTTTGTTGCTATACAAAGTTGTAAGGTTACAAGTCCGTTTATAACTGGTGCAAAGATCAATATTCAGATCAATGATTACCAAGCTGCAAAAAGAGATCTAAAGAAGGAAATAGAGAGAGATTCTACGAGTGTTGAAGCTTACTACTTGATGGGATATATTTGGAATGATGAAGAGAATTACAAAGAAATGCAGAAGAGTTTTGCAAAAGCAAAGAGTCTTGATCCAAATTACGAGAAAGCGAATATTGAAAATATGTCTATCAAAGCATTTGGTTCTTTACGTAAATCAGGTATCAATGAGAGATATAATAAAGCTGTTCAAATCATAAACACTTCTCCGGAAAAAGCGAAAAATGTGTTAAAGTTTGCCTTGAAAGAACTTGAGTTAGCTAATAAAATCAAGGATGATGATTTTATTACTAAATATATTATAGGTAATATCTATCTTCAACTGGCAGACAAAGACCATGAGAATTATAAAGACAAAGCTGCTGAGATATTTCTTAGTTCTATTAAACTTGCTGATCCGGTAAAAGATAAGGGTAATCTAGTAGGTTTATATGTTAATTTAGCCAATATCTATACCGAGAAAAAAGAAGAAGATAAAGCTCTTGAATATCTTAATGAAATATTAAAATTTGATGCAACAAATAAAGAGGCGATCATTAAAATAGCAGCATACTACAGAGACAAAGAGAATTTTGAAGAAGCTTTGAAAATGTATAAGATTTTAATCGACTTAGATCCAAATAATGCAGATGTGTTATTCAATCAAGGTATTGCATTTAAGAAAATGAAAAGACAAGATGATGCAATTGCTAACTTTGAAAAGATAGTTTTGTTGAATCCTGACGATAATGAAGCAAAAATTTTCTTAGGTAGATTCTACTATGAATCGGAGAAGTGGCAAAAAGTGGTTGATATTCTTGACGTTAATTTTGAGTCTTTCACTGCGGAAGAAAAAATTGATGCGGCGGATTATTTGACTAGGGTTTTACCTAAATTGGGTAGGGCTAAGGATGCACAAAAATATATGGAGTTTTTAAAATAGTTGTAAGTTAGAAGTTGACAGTAGGGTCGGACTCCAATGTCCGACCTTTTTTTATTTGTTCAAACCTTTTTTGTTTTACTCAGTATAAAGAATGAACGATATAATTTAGTGGCAAATATTGCTTTGACAATGCAACTATTATAATTTAAATTAAAAGATAATTAATAATGAATGAACTCTACCTATAAAAATTGGTGTGTAAATGGAATCAAAATTAGAAGAATTACTTAAAAAAGTGGAAGAAAATGGTAAAATCCCTAAACATGTTGCAATTATCATGGATGGTAATGGAAGATGGGCAATGAAGCAGGGTATGAACAGGGTCAACGGTCATGTTGAAGGTGTTAATTCTGTTAGAGATGTATTAGAGATATCAACTGATATCGGAGTACAGCATCTAACGATATATGTGTTTTCAAAAGAGAACTGGAACAGACCGGAATTTGAAGTAAACTCATTAATGTCTCTTCTTGTAAATACCATAACGAAAGAGATCAATTCTCTGATGGAAAGGAATATTAGGGTTCAGCTTATTGGAGAAATTCAAGACCTTCCGGAAAAGGCAGGGCAGTCTATAATTGATATTATTGCAGAGACAGAAAACAATACCGGTATGACACTTCAATTGGCTATAAGTTACTCAGGTAGAGAGGAAATAATCAATGCAGTGAACAGTATAATTAAAAGCGGCAAAAAAGATATTACAGAGGAAGACTTTTCAAAATATCTTTATACAGCTGAAATACCTGATCCGGAGCTTTTGATAAGAACAGGTGGAGAGTTCAGGGTTAGCAATTTTTTACTTTGGCAAATAGCGTATACAGAATTTTATATCACAGATACTCTATGGCCGGAATTTTCAAAGTATGAGTTTTTGCAAGCTATAGATTCGTATCAAAACAGAGAAAGAAGATTTGGTAAAACATCAGCGCAAATAACAGACAAGACTAATTAATATAGAGAAATATATGAAAAAGATAATATTTGTTACATTGATCTTAACTATTTTTTCAGTTTATTCTAAGGTTGTAAACCTATCAACTAACCCATCAGGGTTATCTCTAATATTTGATATTTCGAAAGAATATCAAATAACAGATCAAAGTATTGAAGGTGATAAATTTAAAAGGATAGAATTGCCGGACGAATATGGGGTCGAAGGTAATTTAGCAGAGACAGAATATTTTTCGACGAATTATTATTTCTCAGCACCTCAAAATTGCAAAGTGAGACTTAATTATTCCGAAATGCAAACATCGAAATTTATAAAAAGTGAATTGGTACCTGCAAAAAGTCCTTCAAATGGTTTAAACGGAATTGTGACAACAAAGTATCAGAAAGTAGAATATAGAAATGATGTAGAAAGATCATCAATCAAGATAGAATATATAGGAAAGATCAGAAATTATAATTTGTATAAACTTACTTACTATCCTTTAATCTTTAGTAAAAATGAAGCATCTCTGGTATCGAAAGTTAATGTAAGTATAAAATTTGATAATACTTTTAGTAATATTCCTTCAAAGGAAATTACAGCTTCGGATAAGCTGGAAGAAAAAATACTTAATCTAAGTTATTCTAAAGTTAATCCATTTATAGAAACTAAAGCAACCTCAAGTGTTTTTCTAGATAAACAAACTAAATGGATGAAGTTAAAGATCTCGGAAGAAGGTATCTATAAAGTAACTGGTAGAATGATATCTGATAAAGGTCTTGATATAGGATCAGTACTTACTTCAAATATCAAAGTATTTTCAAGTGCGGGAGAAGATCTAAATATAAGCCCTGTTGATTCAAACTATTACCATGGTGCAACTGAGATCGCTAGAGAAATAGTTGATGTTAACGGAAACACAATGTTTGACTCAGACGATTAT
>WTAK01000394.1 GCA_013139625.1 Candidatus Delongbacteria bacterium
TCGTTAGAGAAAAAAAGCTACCTTATGTTAATAAAGTTGTAAGCACAGAGATCTATAACTCAATGGTAATGGCTGCATTTTCGTTACTATTGGCGATGCTTTCAATAATACTATTGGCTTATAGAGAAAAAATAACTAAATTACAGCAGAAATTAATTATGATATTTAAAAAGTAATATTATATGAAATTAAATGATTTACGGAATAAGATCGACTCGATCGATGAAGATATAGTCATGCTGCTGATAGAAAGATTTGAAGTAGTTGAACAAATTATGTCTTTAAAGAGTGAAATAGAGGATAAGAACAGAGAGAATGAAATATTATCTAAGCTTAACGGTTTAACAAATAAAACAAGTAATCAAGAGTTTTTCACGAAGATCTATAAGTTTATTTTCGAAGAAAGTAAGAATATACAAAAAAAATTATCAAAGAAATTGTAGGTGATAAAGATGAAGAAAATAATATTACTATTATTGATATTGACAGCATATTTATTTAGTGCAGAATTTGATGTAATATCATTTAAGAAAAATAAAATGGATCTGGCAGGCAGAAGAAACCCTGTAAATGACAAAGATGGAAATCCATGTGCACTGATTAGGATAAGTTCTGATCTTGCAGATATTTCTGTTGAAGGTGAGGGAATTCTTAAAAAGGGAAGAGAAAGTAGCGGGAATTATTATGTTTATATTAGCCAAATGTCCAAAAATATTACATTTGTAAGTGAAAATCTCAACACAAAAGTATATGAATTTCCAATGCCACTAGAGTCAACTGTAGTATATAACATTGAATTATCTAAACATGATGGATTAACAAGTTCAGAACCAATAGAGAAATTGATCAAAAGTAACGATCCTAAGATCATGGGGAATATAAGCAATCTTCAAGTAGCTCCATTTGACAACAATATTATAAGTTTTGAAGTCAGGTCCGCAATTGATGTAGGTATGGAAGCTGACAAAACTATAAAATTATTTTTATACAACGTAATAACTAAGACTTTATTGAGAATTGAATCTTCAAAAATAGAATCTAAAACTTCGAAAGATAATAAATATTACTACAAAGACAGGTCATTAGCATGGCATCCTACAGAGAATTGGTTTGTTTTCAATGGAAATGGGTTTAAGAACAGAGAAAATATTTATATTTGCAAGATCAACGAGCTTGAATTGGCAGACATGAGTTCTATCAAGAGCTATATGATAGATCTATACGATCAGAAGTATGAAAGATCTTACTGCATGTATCCTACTTTTGATAAAGCAGGTAAAGATATATATTTTGCTAGGCAACTATCCAAGAAGAGTAAGAAAGCAAAGTACAATAAAAGCTTTAGTTTAGCTATGATCAGCAATATTTTTGAAAATAAGGAACAAAAGTTTAAAAATATCAACTTCAAATTGCTTTCTGAAGAAAAATATGATCAATTCAGAGTTAAATGCTCACCAAGCGACCCAAATTTAGTTGCATATATCAGTTATCAACATAAAATAAGATCGTCAGATAGATCATATGCGAAATATTGGCTGAATGTTTATAATAGAAAAACAAAGTCGGTTATTACAGTAGATAAATTAGACGGTTTTAAAGATTACTCTTTCCAATGGAGTTCTGATGGTCAGTATATTTTCTATAATAAGGCTGTTTCGTTGGATAAGACAGATAAAAGTTTTATAAAAGATAAGATCAACAAGATAAATTTACATCTTGCTAAAATTCAAAATGAAAATGGCAACTTTACTGCTGAGATCCAAAAAAATCTGACCTCAGACATTCTGCTGGAGGATGTAACAGGTAAGGATGGCGGAATTGCATTTATCAATGGAAATGAGATAATAACCTCAAAATATGATCCTTACAACTCCTTGGGGATAATCAATCTTCAACATTGGATGGATGGGCATGAGATATATCATGAAAAACTTGATCTTTTAAATGATACAGACGAACCGGCATTAGCAAATGACAGACTTTACTATATCGAGTATGAATACAAAGATAAGAAAACGATAATCTCTGTAAACTCTGTAAAGACCGTTAGATAAGATCAATCGATAATGGATAGTAAGCAATTGACAATTAAAAAATATAACATAGCGATCGTTGGCGCAACTGGTGTTGTCGGGGAGACAATGCTTTCTATTTTAGAAGAAAGAAAGTTTCCTGTTAATGATCTTATTTTATTAGCTTCAGAGAGATCATCCGGAAAAGAATATCTTTTCAATGGACAAACGATTAAAGTACAAGCTTTGAACGAAAGCAGCTTTCAGAATATAGATATTGCACTTTTTTCAGCGGGTAGTTCAATTAGTAAAACATATGCTGATATTGCGGTAAGGTCAGGTTGTATCATCATTGATAATAGTTCTGCGTTCAGAATGAAAGAGGATGTTCCATTAGTCATTCCGGAGATTAATCCTCAAGCACTATCAAATCATAAAGGAATAATAGCCAATCCTAATTGTACAACAATAGTGACATTAATGGCACTGGATCCAATTAATAAATTTTCAAAAATAAAGAGAATAATAGCTTCGTCTTATCAAGCGGTATCAGGTGCAGGTCGGGAAGGTATTAATGAGTTGAAATATCAAAGTAAAGATATTACTAACGGTAGAGAACCAACGATAAAATATTTTGCTCATCAGATAGCTAATAATTTGATACCAAAGATAGATATTATGAATGATAATGGCTATTCAGCAGAAGAAATGAAGATGGCTAACGAAACAAGAAAGATTTTCGATGATAATGAAATAAAAGTATCAGCAACTTGCGTCAGAGTTCCGGTGCTTACTGCACATTCTGTAGCGGTTACAATTGAAACTGAAAATAAGATCCCTATTAATAATGTAAGAGAGTTAATAAAGAATTCAGAAGGTATAGAGCTAATAGATGATCCTGAAAAAGAAATTTATCCTATGCCGATCTTTGCTCAAGGGAGAGATAATTGCTTAGTCGGAAGGATCAGAGAAGATCTCGTATTTGAAAATGGGATATCCTTGTGGGTCAGTGGAGATCAGATTAGAAAGGGAGCGGCTCTTAACGCAGTTCAAATAGCAGAGAAATTGATATGAAATTCTTTGTTAAATATGCGATAATTCTAGTAATAGCCCTATTTCTATATTCGTGTAATATATTTTCTCCTGATTACGAACATTTTGATAATATTTCTCTGAGAGGGGACAATAAAACTGTAAAAGGACTGATGCAGAACTTTGTATATTCCTATACATTTAAAGATTCATTTCTCTATGAAGAATTATTACATGATGATTTCACTTTTGAGTATGATAATGATGGAACTCCTGAAACCTGGAACCGTGATGAGGATATAAGGATCACTAAAAGGATATTCAGGAATTTTAAGAATATAGACCTTGTATTTAATACAACTTTTCCTGATAGCACAAATTTTGAAGAGACCACAGTATTCACTTCATTCAATATCGGTTTCTACTCCGGAGATAATATTGTGAATTTTACAGGATTCTCAAGGTTTATTTATCAAAAAGTACACATATCTGAAGATAGTTCAGTATACAAAATTAAATATTGGGAAGATCTTAGGTGAAAAAGAAATTATACATAATTGCAATAGTTCTACTGGCAATAAATTCAATACTATTCATAATAGATTCAAAGAATGATGAAAAGATCAAAGCTGAAAATTTTTTATCTAAGTTCAAAACTGCAGAAAATACAGAATTAGACAGTTTGTCTACAGCAAATGAGATTTTTAGTATAATCGATGAAGAATTTCTCAAGAAAAATTTTAGCAAAAGGTGGATATATACTAAGAAATCAGACAGCTTATGGTATAAAAGGATAAAAGTCCCAAATACTGTTGGTATGGCAAGATATAATAGGTTTGTACAGACTTTATTCCGAAAATATAAAGTTGAACTTGAAAAAGTGTCAGAAAATGAACCGGCTAAAAAATTAAAATTCTATTTCTCTGTGAATGACAGCCTATCCGGGATACTAGAATTAAGATTAGTGTCCGGATTAGATAGAAAAATCAAGTTCAATGGAAGAATGGCTATAGTAATTGATGATCTGGGAGACCAATGGGGACCTGAGTATATTCAAGGGTTGTTGGAATTTCCTAAACCGATAACTTTATCGATCTTTCCTGACCATTGGGCAAGTAAGCGAACTGCACAGGCTGCTAAAGAAAAAGGCAAAGAAGTAATGATCCATTTGCCTATGGAGCCATTAAAAGGAAGCGTAGAAAAGGAAAAAATAAAGATTACTACAGATATGGACAGAATAGCCATAGACAGCATGATCATCCAAGCTTTAAAAAGAATTCCTGAAGCTAAAGGATTGAATAACCATATGGGATCAAAGGTAACTTCAGATTATGATGTCATGGATATGTTTTTCGATGTATATAAGGATAAAGGCATGTTCTTTGTTGACAGTAAGACTACTTCGGAATCATATTGTTCTCTGATCGCGGAGCATTATGATGTGCCAATATTTGAGTGTGAATTGTTTTTAGACAATAGTAATAATGAAGAAGATATTGAAGAAATGTTCAGAAAAGCGACCAATCATATTGCCAATGGATCTGATATTTTGGTAATAGGTCATGCAAGGTTGAATACATACAAGACATTGTTAAGAATGGTTACAGAGGTATATCCTGAGATCGATTATGTGTTTGCCAGTCAATTGATATTAAAATAATTTTATAATATGCAGATAAATTTAGGAAAACTTAAACTTAATAAGCCTTTGATCTTGGCTCCAATGGATGGATATACGAATATTCCATTTCGGCTGATCATAAAGGAAATGCAACCGGATCTTATGTTCACTGAGTTTGTAAATGCTGATGCGATTATTTATACAAATAAGAAAACAATGAACAAGATACAAATTCTGGAAGAAGAACGACCAGTGGCAATACAACTATTCGGTCATAATCCTGAAAATATGGCAAAAGCCGCCCAGATAGTTGAAGCTTTCGGCCCAGAAGTAATAGATCTTAACTTTGGTTGCCCATCTCCTAAAGTTTCAGGTCATGGTAATGGTGCCGGGTTACTTAAAAATTTACCGTTGCTTGGGGAAATATGCGAAAAAGTAGCTAAAAGTGTAAATATCCCCGTAACTGCGAAAACAAGAATTGGTTGGGATTTTAACACTATAAATATACTAGAGACAGGAAAGATAATCGAAAACTCCGGAATTAAAATGCTCACACTTCATCCTAGGACAAAGTCTCAAAAGTATAAAGGTGAAGCTGATTGGAGTTATATTAAGCTGCTAAAAGAGAATATAAGTATTCCAGTTATTGGAAATGGAGATATAAAATCTCCTGAAGATGCTAAAAGAATGTATGATGAAACAAATTGCGATGGTATTATGATCGGAAGAGAAGCTGTCAGTAATCCGTGGATATTTAGGCAAACAAGAGAATTCTTTGAAACCGGAAATTACGAAAAAGAAATATCGTTTGAAGAGAGATTAAAGTTTTGTCTTTTGCACTTTGATCTGTCTGTTGAGTATCTGGGAGATCAAAGAGCACAATTTGAAATGAGAAAATTATATCAAAATTATTTTAGAGCATTACCGAATCTTAAAAGATTCAAAAGATTAGCATTTTCTACCACTGATCCACAAGAGATCAGGTCTCATATAGAAAATGTAATGTCCATTGTTAATGATCATCTGATCGATTCAATGGAATTAATCCCAAAAGTTAAATGGGATGCATAGTTTTCAGGCACGTTTTTTTTCATTTTAAAAAAAATACAAAAAAGATTGATAAAGTCCTTGACAATGTAAAAAAGAATTGATACATTTGACACCCGCTGCTGATAGTGGCGAAAACGTTCATTGACATAGGCAAGAAAATAGTATTGATAGGAAGTAAAAAGAAGTTTATTACGTTATGAGTAACAAACGAAGTACAGAAGCAAAATTAACAAAGTTAGCAAACTCTGTTAATATATGTAGAAATAGAAATATGATATATATATACAATGGAGAGTTTGATCCT
>WTAK01000406.1 GCA_013139625.1 Candidatus Delongbacteria bacterium
TTGATCGAACATCCATTAGCTGATGAAGGTGTTAAATTTAGTAAAACTTCAAATAATTTTAGGTGGTCTGCCGCAGTAGCAGAATTTGGAATGTTACTCAGAGAATCAAAGTTTTCAGGTGATGCAACATTTGACGGAGTAATCGAAATGGCTAAAGGATCAATGGGGAAGGATGATTTCGGATACAGGGCAGAATTTATTCAACTCGTTGAGAAAGCTAAATTATTGAAGAAATAAAAATTCACGAAATGTAGGGGACGATTTCCTTTCGTCCCCGAATGCGTTAAAAAAGGGGACGGTTTGAAACCGTCCTCTACAATTATACGGGCGCTTTCATAACGCCCTTTTTTTATAATGATATCTCTTGAACTCTTTTCTTTGCCTCTACAAGGATATCAACCATTCCGGATAGCATATATTTCTTTGTCTCAGGATCACGACTGATCTTTTTTACAGCATATAAAAATTGAAATGAATCAACACAATAAAGAATATTATTGCCTTCATTCGTAGCATAAGTACAAATATTATTTTGATTTGTATGCTCAGAGATAATTTTGTTTATCATATCTTTTGTTATGGTAATTGAACCCTCAGGTATAACTACGATCAAACCTGTAAAATTTCTAAGAAGATCATTTGTTTTTAAAGCATCATCTCCATCACCACTTTTACCTTCAGAGAATACAAGTTCTACTTTGTTTTCAAGCAGTTCCTCGACCTTTCCCTTGTTGCCGGGATTAATAATGGTATATATCTTATCTATCTCAGGTGATAAAGCTTCATAGTTGTTTTTTATTTTGATCTCATCAAATTCCAGTGTTGAAATTATCAAAGCAGCAATTTTTTTTGTTGGTGTTGCTATAACTTGAGCTGAACTCTTTGGTTTGACATCCTGTTTTATTGCATTCTTTACAACGAAAGTATTTAATTTGCTTCTGTTCTTGTGATATTTCTCAATAATTCTTGTTAAAGGTATTCCTTCTAACGAACTGCTATGACCTAATTCGTTTAGATTATTAAATATTTTTTTCGAATTAAAACAGAATAAACCCAAATATATTTCACCAACTTGTATCGAAGTATCATTATTTTCAGCAACTTCAGAAATACTAACAATTCTATTTGCCATATTTTTCATTATTTTGCCGGTAGGAATATTACTTTCATTTGATTCAGTAACTAAAATTGTGCATTCATTTTGCTGATATTTATGTTCTTTATAAAAATCTGATGCGATAGAAGAAGTTAAGTCAGGTATATTTTCAGTTTGTACCATTAGATATCCTGTGAAGTCTTTCACCCAGCTTTCAGCTTTCATAACCATTTCTGTAGTACTTGCATCTTTATCACAGATAATGTATTCATAATCATTGTTGTATTTTTCTTGCAGTTCCAGCTTCTGTGAAGAATTACAAGCTAAGGCAATACTATGTGTGTAAGGTGTCTCAAAAATTTCCGGCTTGAAAATAATATTTCTATCATACACTGGGATCAATATCTTTAACAATCTGTCGCCAGATATTACTTCTTTAGTCATTTTTAAACCTTTGCCTTTACTCTCTTTTTTCGTTTTGACATCTTTCATTTTCTTTACAGCGACATTTTTAATCTTCTTTAGATCTCTGATTTTTCCGAGTATTTTAGCTTTAAATTCCTTTTTTTCTTCCTCGGTTTGCTTTGGTATTCTTTTGAATAGAGGAATAATAAAGTATCCGATCAAACCAGCCATAAACAAACCTAATATTCCATAGAATTTTAAATAGAAGAATGAATCTCCAAATTCTGTTAATTCCTCATCATCCATAAAAACTTGAATTTCTTTATCTAATTCTTTTAGATCTTCTTCTGAAATGTTGTTTTTTTCTGCGTAAAATTTAAAATCATCTGTTGTTGTAAAGAAAACTAATAAAGGATTAGAAGGTGTATCTTTCGAGTCGCTTTTGAAATATTTTACATCTGTTACAGGAGCATAACTTATGGTATTATGTGTGAACATATAAAGGTAATGATCGTGAAATTGAAACTCAACTCTACCGGATTCCTTACGAATAGCTGAAATAGAATGTCTGTTCAGTCCGTTGATGAACATTAAAAAGCCGATTATGAATATAATTACAGCTGAGAAAAACACTATCTGAGCCTTCATTCTTGGAGTTAGATCTAATTTTGTCATATGACTTACCTCATTAATAATGAATACCGTATTAATGATATAAATAATTTGTGATAAATCAAACAACTTTATAATTGTTTTTAAGTATAAGTTATGTTAATTTGAAGAAGATAATGTTCGCACAAAGGCACAGAGACACAAAGGTATTATTGATAAATGTAGGGGACGATTTCTATTCGTCCCCAAAGAAAATAATAGTCACAAGAGTGATATATATGTTCAGAAAACTTACCACTAGCGATAAAGATAAACTTTTCGAATTTATTGAAAAGGAAAAAGCATATAACTTATTTATTCTCGGAGATGTGGAAAATTTCGGTTTTGAATCTGATTTTCAAGAACTTTGGGCTGAATTTAACGGAGATGAGTACATTGCAGTCCTTTTAAGATACAAAAATTTCACAATTATTTCTTCATACGGTGAATTCTCTGTGAATATCTTTATTGATAAAATTAAGAGCTTTGACGGGGTTCAGGGGATCTCAGGAAAAGAGTGGATCGTTGACTTATTCGCTCCTCATTTTAAGCACAAAAAGATAAGAAAACAATACCTTGCTCAGTTATCAGATATTAACGACATACCCAAAGAACTACTGGATGATAAAGTATCCCTAGCTGTAGCAGAAGATGCTGAAGGAATTTTCGAACTGGGGGAGAGCATCATAGAATTTTCAGATTTTAAATCTTCTGTAGAAAATACCAGAGATAGAATTATCGATAAAACTTCAAGAACATACTTTATCAGAGAAAATGGCAAGATAGTATCAAGTGCATCATCTACTGCTGAAATATCCACATCTGC
>WTAK01000421.1 GCA_013139625.1 Candidatus Delongbacteria bacterium
TGCGCAAATATACTGTATTAATTTTTTCTTGTCAAGTCTTTTTTGCCATCTTCAGTCTTTTTTCTAAAGTTAAGCATTATACCTGCAGGAAATAATACAACTAATCCAAACATTACTACTATTGGAGATAAAGTTAATGACCAGAAAGAATCATGTGGTCCAACGGACATTAGAAAATAACCCAAGGCCAAACTCAATGCTCCAGCAAGGAATATAATGTAATTCTCTTTAGTGAAATACAACTTTCTTCTCATATCAATTCTAACCTTATTTATTATCTTCCGTAAAGATCTCTGTAATCAACAACATCAGCCTTTTTTACAACGCCTTGTAACCATTCTGTGATTATTTGTCTACGAAGCATAGAAAGTTCCCTTTCCTTATAAGCTTCTAAGCCATCGTTGTAATCTTTTTCATTGAAAGCATCCTTTGATACCAAATAAATAAGATACGCACTTCTATCGCCTTTAAATGGCTCACTTATCTGACCAGACTCAAGTAACATTGCTGTTTCATAGAATATTCTATCAGTGCTACCTATCGCATCAACAAAAGTATTCATTGCAAAGTTTTTGGCTAATCCTGTAAGCAGCTTATTATCTTTGATCGCAGCAAGTTCATTCATAGCCGTAGTATCTTTAACTGAAGAAGCTTTAGACTTTAGACTTTCAAAAGCTAATTCTAATCCCTTCTCTCTTCTAATCTTATAAATTACACTTTTTCTTACTTCATCTAAAGTTTTTTTGCTTTCAGGTTTTATTTCTTTAACTTGCAAATAAACATAACCTTTATCACAGATCAATAAATTACTTACTTTACCAATATCGTTATTGAATAAGAAATTTCCAAGTCCCGGGATCTTACCTAACCCATTAGTTCGGTCTGTTTCGTAAGTAAGAGGAGATTCAAGAACTTTTGTATTCATTTGCTCTGCAGCTTCTTTGAAAGCATTAAGATTGTTTCCGTCAGCCTTGTAAGCTTCTTTGAAATTAATAGCTGCATCAGCTGCATCATCAAATGTTTCTTGATGAACTTTGAATTTTATTAGGATATGGCTAGCTTGAACTTCAAGAATTTCACCTTTCTTATCTTTTTTCTTTGCCGCTACTCTAATTATATGATATCCAAATTTAGTTTGAACAGGTCCAACGATCTCACCAACTTTTGCATTGAAAGCTGCTTCTTCAAATTCAGGGACCATTTGCCCTTTACCAAAGAATCCAAGATCTCCACCTTTTGAAGCACTGCCATCTTCTGAATAATTCTTTGCAACAGTTTCAAATGCCATTCCAGCATTAACTTGCTTTAATGCATAGTTAATATCTTCAAGGGTTTGAGTAGAGTCAGATTTGGTCATCTCAGTACTAAATAAAACATAATCAAATACCCTCTGCTCTTTTCTATTTGGGAATTCTTTAGAATTTGCATTATAGTAGTCTTCAATTTCCTTGTCAGTGATCAAAGAATCTGCAGGCATGTAATCGGCTATATCTGCTTTTAAGAACTTTACTTTTGCAGTCAATTTTTCTTGTTTGTATTTAGTGATCAATTCATAGTCAGAAATAAATGTTCCGTTTGCAACTCTACTTTCAAGTAACATTCCAGGTATTCTATTAGCGTACACATTTTGAAGTTGCGCATAGAATTGTTCTAATTCCGGTCTAGGATTATCTATAACTTCTTGCCATTTTTTTATGTCAAACATTCCATTTGTTTGAAATTGAGGATCTGATCTCAATTCATTTAATGGATTATTTCTGATCTCAAAATATATTTGTTCATTTGAAACAGTAATATCATTTTTCACCATTTCTTGTCTTAGAGCGACCATTTGAACAAATTGATCCCATGCTTTTTGTTTAAGTTCTGCAACTTTAACACCTGTTAGATCTTCTTTCTTTTCGTTTTTGATAAGATTTTGCTCTATGCTTTTTAGCTCATCATAACTTACATCTTCACCATTGATCTTTGCAATAGTACCGGTCTGACGTGGATCAGACATTTTAATTCCACCCATTCCCCAACTAAAAATAATTGTCGCAATAAATGCCAGTACAACGATCCACATTACAAATGATAATTTTTCTCTAATGGTCCTGATCATAACTAAATATCTCCAAATTTGTTTATAAACTTAACAATACTGACCTTATATTCTGCTTAAATATAAGAAGAATGAATATAGCTAGAAACTGCTTTAGTGTCAAGAAAAAAATAAGAGGCAAATCGCCTCTTATCATAATAAAATAATCTAAATTTTAAAACTTCAGTTACTAGTCTACATAGTAACCAATTTGGTCGATCGGATTAGAAATAGAAGTGGATATATGCATAAGATGAGCACCAACTCTTTTTAAAAATCTAAAGAATAATGCATAAGCGGCAGGACTGGTAAAATCATTCTTAACTATCAGTTTTTCAATGATCTCATCAAGCTCTGTCTTATATTTAAAGTACTCATCATTTATTTCTTTTGCCGTAGGTACATCTGAGGCTTTGTATGCTTCAATTGTCTTGCTAAAAAGATCATTAATATTCCCTAACATACGTTCAAGATTCGCATTCATTACCTTATCACTGAGATCAGCTAAAGTTAGTACTTCAAACATGTTTTTGGTATAATCACCTAATCTCTCAATATCACCCACGATAGAAAAAAGTATTAATGAAGTATAAAGTTCTTGATCCTCTTTTTCGCTCAACGCAACATGCTCATAGATCTTTTTACGAATCGATTTATCATAATGATTAAGCAAATAATCTTTTTTCTTTATATTCTCACCAAGCTCTTCTGTATCTGTTGCTATTTTTTTACTATACTTTGCCCTCGTAAGTTGAAACATTTCTAATGCTATCTTAAACATTTCATGAGAATCGTTTACTGATTGAGTGATAAGATCAGTATTATTCCAGTTTTTAAAGAATTGTTTAAACATAATTTTCTCTCCTTAATTAAATTTTAATTTGATATAAATATTAGACTTATCGGCACGATAAAGAACACTATCGCCACATACCCAATTGCCCACAATTTATTTTCAGTAGCTTTTTTAGATAGCATTTCACTGAGTTTGATCGGAATTGATTTTAATGGAATAAATACTGCGGCACCGAATATATTGAATAGGGTATGTACTAAGGCAATAGAAACACCGAATGGATTTCCACTTACCAATGAAGCTAGAATTCCGGTTATTGTTGTTCCGATATTAGCCCCGACTGTATAAGGAAATATTTGATTCAAATTCAATATACCGGCACCTACTAATGGTACTATAAGTGATGTTGTTATTGAAGATGATTGCACAGATACAGTAAATAATATTCCAAATATAAATGAAGTGATCATATTGTTAAAAACATATTTATGCAATATTCTCTCAAATTTACCGAGCAATATAGATTTCATTATCTCAGACATATATTTCAATGAAACAAATAATAAACCCAGTGCAAAAACTGTAACAACAGTTAACAATATACCGCTGTACTCTATATCAAATTTTACCTTTCCATCCTTTATTGTCTCAGTGATGGGATTATTCATAATTGAAGCAATGGTCATTTCAATTTTTGCGGCTGCGGGTTTAACTATATGATTTATTGGCGAATCAAATTTCACACCTTTTGTACCTACAAGGAGCTCTGTAATAAATAATGCTGACTTACTTATGAATTTTGTGGATAACTCTAGCGGAAGAAATAAAGCAACTGCTAATATATTGAATATATCATGTACAGTGGCAGACGCAAATGACCTTCTAAATTCTATCGGGTTTTTCACATTTGCGAATGATACTATCGTATTTGTAACCGAAGTTCCAATGTTCGCACCCATTATCATAGGTATCGCATTGTTGAACGATAGTGTTCCTGCACCTACAAAAGCAATAATGATAGAAGTCGTTGATGATGAACTCTGGATAATTGCTGTAGCCAAAATACCTATTAATAAAGATATCATCGGATTATTCGTTGCATTTTCAATTAAATTTTTAGCATCCGCTTTAAAATAATGTTTGAATGCTCCACCGAATAATTTTATACTTAACAAAAATACCCAAAGTAATAATATCATCATTACGAATTTAATAATTGCTGATCTAAGTTCTTTGTTTATTGTCATTTTCACTCCACTTTATAATTCGTAGGTAATTTACTATAAAGTTGTTACAATAATTTGACATAGATGTTACAAAATTGTTACATTTTCAAACCGGCATCTCGATACAATTACTTGTAATCACTTGATGACCGGATATGTCATTCTGAAATTTATTCAGGGTCTTTCTTTATCATAGATAAAAGAATTTGACAATTAGTATTTAATCATGTAGTTTGATAACTTACGAAGTAAGAGAATACAGACAACTTAAACACACATGAAAACTAAACGTCATATTACGTATAGTAAATCAAATTACGCACTAACTAGACGGCTAAACGGAATTAATGGCGTATAGCCGCACGTTAGGCGTAAGAAGTATGAATTGAATAAGAATGAGGAAAAATGATTTACGAACTTAAGAAAGATGAATATTACAAAGTCGAAAGATTTTTTAAACAAAAAGAAATCTCGAGAGCTCACTATGTAATAGGAAATAACTGTGTTGGTAGAATATTTGTTGATGATAATGAGAATCCTAATACAGTCGTTATAAGATGGAATGCATTTTACTATATTGATGGTGCTTATGAAGATGAAAATTTTATTAATGAATGGTATGAAAAGTTTATCAATGAAATAATACCTGAAGAATATGCTAAAGGAGGAGATGTTGCAGTTTTTGTATTTGCCGATGAAAATAAATCTAAAAAGATGAGAGCTAAATTGAATTCTCCATTTATTTGGAGAAGAAAATACTTTGAATTGATAAAACTAAAATTTGACTATAGGTCGAAAATTCCTGAAGGTTTTAAAATAAAAATAATTGATAAAAACCTTTTATTATCTGGGAATTTTACAAATCTTGAAGAAATTGAAAATACCATTAAGAATGAATACAGTGACTCAATTGATGAATTTATGTCAAAAAGCGGTGGTTTTTGTCTGATAAAAGGGAATGAAGTAGTAAGTTCAGCAACACTTTTTTATAATCAAAACAATAATACTTATGGAATGGGAATTTATACTCAGGAGAATTATCGACAGAAAGGTTATGGGGCAATAATAGCAGCAGCTACTAGTGAATATTGTATCAATAATGGTAGTTCCATGAATTGGGATTGTTTTTCAGGTAATGTAGCATCATGCAAACTTGCAGAGAAAATTGGACACGAATTGTATATTGAAATTAAAACTTATCCAATACATTATGATAAATATATAAATTCTTAAATAGAAACGAATATAAAAATAATACACTTACTACGCCTAACATTAGCAAAATGACTGAATTCCCCTACTTGACTTGACGCTCTCGCTTTTTGCTATGACCGTTGTCTGCAATTGTTACAAATTATAATGGTAAAAAAGATGAGCCTAAGCATATATTTAGATAAATTAGATTATAAACTCAAATAAGTTTAAGGAGATAGTAAATGAAAAAGTGGGCAGCAGTAGTACTAATAGCAATTGTCGTGGGTTTGTTTTGGTCGTGTAGCGATGATAATTCAACAGGACCTGAAGAACAGAACATTGAAGTGACTATCATATCTCCTATGAATAATTCAGAGTTCAACAACGGTGATAGTGTAACTGTAGAAGTTGAAACATCTACCAATATCGGTTCTATTAATGAGGTAGTATTGGTTATAGACCGATTTACTCATTGCGAGGAATTTGTAGATAATAATAATAATGGTTGTTTCGATAGAGAAGAATTTACAGATAGCAATGACAACAGTAACTGGGATCAGGGAGAGTCTTACGTTGATGCAAATTTCAACAATCAATATGACGGCGATTTTCTAAATGATTCGAATGGAAACAATTTATGGGATTATTGGGATATTGACCAAGGTTTTACAGGATTTAACAATGATGTCTTTTCAGATACATATTTGTCAGATTTTAACAATAATAGCATTATTGGTGACATCGAATTTTATTTAACCGATTCAATATCTCCATATATTTTTGATTATCAAGCTGAATTCAGATATTTGGATGGTGATATTGTTAATGATACAGGTGAACCATACATAGATCAGAAAAGATTTTACAATGTAGGAATTCAAATAATTGAAAGCACTAATAATGTTTATGATAAAGATGGAGAAATATGTGATCTGATCCTAAAGGATAATGGTGTTGACTTTACAGAGTCTTACACTGGTGGTTCTACTGTTTTTTGGGAAAGACTTGATGAAATTCAGATTAATGACTTTTATTCAGCAACGCTGAATTTTGATGCAGATAGCTCAAATGTTACGATCACTTACAAAAATGAAGTATATGCTGATCTAAAATCATCTCTCGGTTCAGAAACTCAGACAACACCGAGATTCAACGATGTATATGATTCTTTTGGAAATGGGATCCAGGATGAATATGAAGCTTATTGTAGTAGAAGATTTTATGGTTCTTATGATGTTAGTGATAATATCCTAGGTTGGTCAGATGGACATTCCCCTTTTGACAATCCATCCGATTATGTTGAATTTATAGGGTCGTACACAATTTTTAAATGTCCGGTAGAATATTATCAAAATATACCGAATATTTCTGATCTAACTTTTGACTCATACTCAACATGGATTGATTCTAATAATAATGGTTTCTTTGACACATACGACCCTTTAGAAAGTTATGTTTCAACATCAACTTTAGAAGCATATGTTATTGATAAGAATGGAAATCCTGTAAAAGACCAGATTGCTATTAATATCAAGTATGAAGCTTATGGTGATTATAATGCAAAAAATCTTGTCAATGTTAAACCATAATAAATTAGATAATTTATTCGATACTTTGAGATTTAGAGATATGCTTAGGCTCTTTCGATATTTGTAACAATAGACAGACAACATTAGCAAAATGACTTGAATACCCTTACTTGACTTGGCTTAACGCTTTTTGCTATGACCGTTGTAAACTTTTACAACTATGGCAAAATGGTACTAACGTAATCATCTATCAGTCCGAACGACTTACAAATCCGTAATTTAAAAACTCCAACAGGTGTTGGAGTTTTCTTTTCCTTAGAAGCCTCTACAATTAGAATTTGCAGAATCCCTTACCTCTATTTATATTTAGAAAAGTAATCAAATAAAAAAAAGTAAAACTATGAATGATAATATAAAGATACTCCTGGTAGAAGATGAAATTGATATTTCCGAGATCATCAAAATAAACTTGGAAGCTCAAGGGTATTCTATTGATACTGCAATAAGTGCTGAAGAAGCATTGAAAATTCCACTGAATGATTATAACTTATTCATATTTGATATTATGCTTGAAAATATGACTGGTATAGAATTGGCGAAAATAGTTAAATCCAAAGATATACTAAAAAATATCCCGATTATATTCCTAACTGCTAAAAATACTGAAGAAAATAAACTAGCCGGATTTGAGATCGGCGCTGATGATTATATTACAAAACCATTCTCAGTAAAAGAGCTAATAGCCAGAGTTAAAGCTATTCTAAATAGATCTTATACTAAAATCACTACATCGAAAGAAAAAATAACTTTAGATGAATCTCGTAAAATTGCAGTAGTGAATGGCTCTGATGTAACTTTGACAAAGAAAGAATATCTTCTGCTGAGAACATTGATACAAAATAAGAAAATGCTTTTTTCCAGAGATCAACTACTTGATATTGTTTGGGATGATGATGGAACTGTCACTGATAGAGCTGTTGATGTAATGATCCGAAGGCTTAGAAAAAAATTAGGGGATCAAGGAGAAAGTATTAAAACTAGATCAGGACTAGGATACACATTCGATCCTTAGTGTTCAAAAAATTAAATTATGCCAAATACTTATAAAAAAAATACCGTTTACAGCAAGAAGCTTCTTAAGACTTTTACTTTTGTATTTTTAATATTCAGCTTCATTGTAATATTGATCTTATTTAACCGAGAAAAAAATAAAAATATTGAGATCATTCAATCAAAATTAAGTGTATATAACGAAGTAATTACTAATTTCATGGCACTTAATAACACAATCGAACTGAATAGATTTAATGAATTAGATTCGTTGAGTAAAGTTGTTTTTAACTCAGAACTTAGAATAACAATTATTGATAAGAATGGTAAAGTTCTATACGATACTTTTGTTGAAGACTACGATATCATGAATGATCATTCAGGTAGAAATGAGATCATAAACGCTTCAAATTTTGAATT
>WTAK01000076.1 GCA_013139625.1 Candidatus Delongbacteria bacterium
TCAATTGTAGGAGTTACCTTGAGTTCAATAGTATATCTGTATGCTTTTACAGTTTTATCCAAGTTTCCACCGCCATCAAGATCCTCTGTGTCTAATCTACCGTTCTTTTCAGTTTTGATAAAATCCCAATAATTATCTAACTGTGAATCAGGGGTCGGTTTTCCGGGAGATTCTTCATGATGTTCATCAAATGAATACATCTCATAATCTTCCTTTGGTCTGTCAGTACCCAGAGAATCATGAAATAACTGATAATAATCACTATTATCCGCTCCACTCATCACATCAAGACCGATATCTTCAGAATCATCTAGTACGTCAAGGACATTATTACTATTGCTATCCTCTGTATTTAATCTCCCGTCAGGTATAACATCCTCACTTAATTCACCTATGTCAATATTCAATGTTATGCTTCTGTTAGTTGTAGCTAAAAATTCAATATATTTTACCTCTCTCATATCCTGATAAGATGAATAAAGATATTTCATTACTCCACCCCATGAATCCTCAGGCTGGATATCTCCAATTATTCCACCTGCATCTGTTGTAGGTTTAAATACTAGATCAAGAGTTGAAACTTTGTCTTCTTGCTCTTCTCCCAGAACATCTGTGTAAATTTCATCTTTTGAAAGTTTCTTATCATCATTAGGGTTGTACCAATAGAATGCAGGTTCATCAATACCCGAGTATGCTTTTAAAAAATATGATGTTGAAATTCCTAATGTAGTGTCTGCATCCATTGTTTGAGTATAAATAGTAGAAGCTTCAAGTTCATCAGGATAAGAAGCATGATGCCAAGCACCGTAACTAATTCCCAGTGAAGTATTTTTTTTACTATTCTCAAAATCATCAATATAAGCAGCATCCAATGGATTGGGGTTTGGAAAAATTTGAGCGATCTCAGCTTCCAAAGAAAATGATGATTTCGCATCTGTTTCAATTAGCGGCAATTTATCAACTAACTTTGTAAGTAATGGGAAATCAAATTTAGTTTGCCCGTTAAGGTCTAAAGTCAAATTTCTTTTAGGTTCATAACCCACATGCACCCTATCTTCATCCGTTGACTCAGATAAGTAAAGAACCGTACCTCCAATATACGTATCTTTACTGAATGCGTATTCGAATCTATTTCCTAGAAGAACTTTTTCATCCATCTGGAATATTGTAGCCGATTCATATGATATTTCAATATCTGCAGTTTGATAAAGATCATTTGTCAACGATAATTGACCCGAATTATAATCTATAATATAATCAACATCTTTTATAAGAGTAGTTGCACCTGATCTTACAACTTCTGATCCTTCAATAACATTGAATCCCAAAGAATAAGTGCTTGATTTACTTGTAATTTTAAATTTAAGATTAAAATTTGAACTGAATGTAGTATTTGGATCTTGATATATTAGCGAATCAACAAATAGAGAATCTGCTAAACCAGGAGTATTATATATAACACTATTGCTATCAGGTTTAAAAGGATACTGATTTGGAAACCTAAATTCTCCGTAAGCAGAATTCAAATAACCAATATCTACTATATCATTCGCTTGATCATCCTCTACTTCATACCAACGTAGATAAGGATAAGGTATGCTATCTGGACCTACCTCCTCAGTTTTAATTGTACCACTAACTTCTTTTGTTATAGTTAATTTAAAATCATTTTTACTAACATTAGTACCACCTAAACTATAAACATTCTTCCATTCAAGATCTGACCATGGATCAGTAAAACGTTGATCATATTTAGCTAAAATTTGCAGTTCATACTTTGTATCACTTATTTTCTTACCTATACTATCATTGTCTGCTGTATAATTTTCTCTTATATATTTAACCGCTAAAATTTCCCCACTACCTAAATAAAATGATTTCAATCTAATATATCCTAGATCATTGGCGATTTCATATTGGTCAGGTTCTACTAGAGTAATATCTAAATTTTCTCTATATAGATTCGTTTCTCCCGATATTATATCAGTTGGGCTTCTAGTATAATCAATGTAAATGTCAGCCTGTGCTTGTTTTCCTATGTCCTGCCTAGTAACATATAATTCGAATGAATAATTTTTGATCCTATAATCTAAACCGGATATATCCATTGTCGTATTATGGTCTAATATTTTATTATAGTTAACAGATGTTGCCAAATTTTCTCTAAATGCATCTTCTATATAAAAATACTTGAGAGGTAAATAATTCTTTGCATTGATAGGTACCTCTCTACTTGTAATTCCACCTTTTATTGTAAGTTGATTTTTTTGACCTTTCTCAAAAGAAGCTATTGTAGTATTTTTCAATTTACCGATCTGCATAACAGTTTTCACACCGAATAATCCTTTATTCACTCCACTGTAACTGACAAATCTTGTTCCCGGTAAACTCAGACCTATATTACCTGCTTCAAACTTCTGAATGATCTCATCACTTTCACCGGTATAAGTAAGCTTTAGAGAATTCTCGAAATCCATCATTTCTGTGTTCTGAGCAATATCAACATCTACCTTTGTACCTATTTTTCCCCTGATAGAAATATTCTGCGTTTGATCTAAAGTAAAATCAAAACTGGAATTATCAATATTTGCTTGATCAGTATAACTTTTTTGCCCCGTAATACTTAAAGAAATTGACCCTTTTACTCTAAGACCGATTTTATTTCCACCGAAAACTCTATGAAAAGTTCTTGATTTTATCTTAAAAGGAATATCAATTGTAATCTCACCACTTCCAGAAAGAAATCCTCCATAATTTCCTACACCAAGACCTTTTGTTACTGACTTATGCCATTGCTTTTTTGATTCATAATCTAATCTCTGAGAAACATAATCTTCAAATTTCATTACGATAGATCTTTTATAATCTTCCTCAAATAATCTTTCATAAATCGTTACATACTGCATAGACTCATCGATCTCAGCACCTTGTTTATATTTAGTTACCGCCATTTTAAATACAATAGAATCTTTTTTATATTTTGTTAAGAAATTCTCTCCTATAATAGGAAATAATTTCACTTGGTCACTTAAAATTCCAAGGTCATACTTTATGCTAAAAGAATTGCTCTCCGTACTCTGTTCCGCAAACAAAACCGAGATCATTAAAAACAATATTATATTTAAACTTATTTTTATTTTCATTAAGGTTATTTCTGTCTGATTATTTTCCTAGCTTTTGACTTTATGAGATCAGAAAATTCTCCTTTTAATAATTCCATGAGAATTTCATTTTTCTCTTCTTTTGAGATCTCTTTATTATCACAATGTTCTAATATCAATAATCCTATCTCCGATCCAGATGGATTTTCATCCAATATAGATTTAATAATTTTATCCTGATCATGATTATTTTTTGAAGCTTTAAGATAGTAATAATTTAATTTTAAGACAAACAATTTTTTAGCTTTATCTTTGATATTTTTAGCTTTGGTAGGAACTATTTCGTATTTATTGGTCTGATCGATCTGGTATGATAAATAATCTAAGTAACTGTTCCGAAGTTTTTCATCATCTCCGATCAGGTCTAGGTTATTCTTGATTTTGATAATATCGTTATCCGTATCTGAAATAATATTATCTTTCGTTAGCTTATTATACTTCAGTAAAAAATCTTCTTTATTTTTCTGCAAAACACTTAACAAAATATCCAAATATAATAATTGATCCTCAACTTCTCTTCTAAGCGAATGGTGATCAATATCTTTCAGTGCGGTACTAATGATCTTTTGGGATTTAGAATAATCTTCTAAGCTAATTAATAATTTCAAATAATCGATAAATTCATTCGGAGTTTCTTTCAATATCTTAATCTGTTTTTCATAAATTTTCTTTGATATTTCCCAGTTCCCTGATAAATGGTGTATGTATGCTAGTTTAATTTTAGCTTCAGGAAGATCAAGTGATGATAATTTCTTCATACTATTTTCAAGCTGTCCTAATCTTACTAAAGCATCAATGTAAAGAAAATACTGTTTCAATGCTTTCTTTTGAATTTGCTTATTTTCAGTAAAGTATAAGCTGTAAAAATTAGCCGAGTTTTTATAGTCTTTCTCTTTGAACAGTTTGGTAGCAAAAGTTATGATTACTGACAATTCGTTTTTTTTAATACTTAATTGTTTTAAAGCTAAGAATGCATTCTCATAATCTTTGTTCATGAAATAAAGTTCTGAAAGTAAATTATTGAGATTTTTATCTTTGTTTGATCTCTAAGCTACCACTTTTGTTATAACATCTCTATTTTCTTCCAGATCAAACAATTTAATCATTTCATGCTTGGCAGAAAACATATCAAACCTTTTCTCTCTATTGAGGTTCTTATCTTCCTTTGCAAAGATATTTACCAATTCATTAGTAGCTTCAGAGATCATATTAGCAGATTTGTAAGTTTTAAAAAGCTCTTTTGAAAAAAGATCATTATCTTTTAACTCTTGTCGCACCTTTATAAATTGTTCTATAGCATTTTTAAAAGATGAAGCTTCATAATACATCCTACCTTTCATCGCATACTTTAATTCGCTTGAAATATTAGATGCATTTATAAGCTTAATGATCTCATTCCCTTGCATATCACGACCGGTCATTAAAAATAATTGCCCAAGGAAAGATTCCAAAAGAATTTCCAAAATCTCATTATTTGTCTTGTTCTCTTTTTTAGAACTTGATATTATTTTTTTTAATTTTATTTCACATTCTTTGATTTTCTTGATTTTCACTGAGTTTCTAACATATCCATTTAACACATCAGGATCTGTAGAGTTTGTTCTCATTAGACTTCTATAAAGATTATAAGATTTTCCGAACTCTGAAACGGACTCATACCTATTAGCTTTTAAAATAGTGGATTGAACTTGGTTATAGTTTTTTGGATTGTGTGACCTATTCTTTGGTACAGGTTTCTTATATTGAGCAAATATAGAACTGTAAAAAATAATTAAAGATACAACAATGAATCTTGATAGATTCATCCTAAATATGTTTATTTTATTGCTTTCCATTTAGTACTACAAGTTTAATATCTTTGACCTTACTAATTAATAACCTATTATAACTATTAATGTGTATAATAGTTCATTTTATTTTTTAGATTTATCGATTGTTCTCTATTCTCCTTCCATAAAATCATTTTGTCTATAATTAGTTTTTATTTTTTTATTCTTGTTAAATTACTGAATTTTTATTATTATATACTTCGAGGCAATATTGTAAATTTGCTAAAATATTTTGAGGTCGATCTTGAATAATATTATTTTAATTATTACAATATCATTATTTCTTATAAGCTGTGAAACAGATGTTAACCAACCTGTTCATGAAGTTACTTATATTGATTCCTTTTCATGTAATTGGATCGTAATTCTTGATATTTGGGGTGAACCAGTAGAACACAAATGTTGGTCAGTAAAATCCATTTACCTCGAAGAATTCGAAATCTCCCCTCGATTAGCTACTAAAATCATAGTATCCATTGATGAAAATTTTAGTGAAGCCTTAGTTGAAAACCCGGAGGGATTAGAGATAACCTACGATATTAGTGATACGACCAAGGTTGTTTATGAAAAAACTTATCGAAGATCGTATTTAAAATAAAAGAAGGCCGAAATATCTGCCTTCTTTTCATAAAATTCAAACTAATCTAAAAACTCTCCGCACAATCTGTAATTTTAACGCCTTTACAAACCACATAATTTGGAACAGAAAAAGCGGTAGGTGCTCTTCTTGCGTAAGTATCTGATATATTAACTGATACAGCTAATTTTGATATTTTCTCAACATTGCCAAATACATTTTGGAACGTATCTGTAATTCTTGATGAGAATATTGGTCCAATCACTTCACCCTTTCTTATAAGAAGGGCATTAAACCTTGAACTACCTGTAAATATTCCTTTACTGATATTTGGAAGATTTATATAGTGAAGAGCAGGTATGTATAGTACTTCTTCGTAATCTTTTACTGCATCAATTGGACACTCTACTCCAGTTCCTGTCTCTAAAACAAAATTATATGATCTGGAATCATGACCTGTTTTTTTCTTTTTGAATTTTGCCGCTGTAGTAGAATCATACATTAAACTTGAAAGATTTCCATTTTTTACCAATTCTCTCATTATTCTTTTCTGACCTGACATATCAAAGCCAATTTTGAATGTGTTATCATTTAACGGGTCATCCAGTATTGTAATATTTTCTCCTAAGATCTTATCTCCTATTGAATTTTCTGAAGTCCATGCTTGTTTTTCTTCGTATCTCCTTCCCCATAAACCTGTAAACATAGCCATCTGAATTAACTCAGCTAAAGCTTGAGGTCCTAAAACTACAGTATAATCTTTAATTTCAATTTTATTTGACGGTAGATGTTCATAATAATCAACATACATCTTTAATTCTTTTATCACAGAATCTAAATCGAAATCATCTTTCTTCCAGCCAGTTTGAGAAACAGTTATTTCCCAGCTTTTCTTAGGATGTTTTAAGACAATCGTAAATATTTGATCAGTACCTATATGATAAGCGGAATTATTGTTCTTTGTCGTTACAATAAATTGTTCAGTTGTTCCACTTGACCATGATCCAGAATAATTATAATCATTGCCAACTTCATTAAATATTTTTGAATATGAATCTGCTTTAAATGCTGGGGATAATCCCTCAAAGTTCTTATCAAACTGTGTGTTTTCCTCTGAAGTTTCTTCAACTTCATCTTCTATCGGAGTATAGTCATTTTCTTTAGACACCTTAGCCTTCTCATAAGCAATATTTAGACATTTTTCAACCTGCTCTATCGATCTAATTTCCCCCATTTCGGTATGAGAACCTTGCTTTAAACCAATCGTTACATTAATATCAAGTCTGGTCAATTCTTCACTTGTACTTAAAGAAACTGAATTATTCCCAATTCTCATTAAATGACTATTTTCATAGTGTAAAGAAAAAGTTGCTACTATCTTTTTTTCTTCTGCAATATCTCTAACTTTTAGTATAATATCTTTAGTTTTAGAATTAATCATCTTATTTTCTCTCCCCGGTAATTACATTGTCAAATTTAACAACTGGAACACCATGCCCTAATTCCATAACTTGATTAGGTTCTCCTTTTCCGCAATTCTCAACCTGCCCAACATGCCAAGTTGATTCATCTCCAACAGCACTCAAAGAATTATAGAATTCTACCGTATGCCCCTGATAAGTTGGGTTTTTTAAAATTCGGGTCTTCTTTCCATTCTTCACTTCCCAGGCAATTTCACAACCAAAATGAAAATGCTCTCTGTTAGATCCAATAGACCATGAATTCGGAAAATCTACTACAATCCCATCTTCTGTATTTGATATGATATCTTCTAAAGTCCCGTCATTCCCAGGCATAATATTTACATTTGTCATTCTATCAATTGGTGCTCTATAAAATGCAGTTGCTCTTGCAGCTCCACCACTTTCTTTAAAAACTTCACGACCTGCTTTTTGATTGGCTTCGTTGATCATTGCTCTTGAAGTTAACGCATTAACAAGCAATCCGTCTTTGATCAGCATATAATCTCTCTCAGGAGAACCTTCATCATCATAGCCGAAAGAACCAGGAGAATTTTCAATACCGCCAAATGCACTAACATTTAATTTTTTACTTCCATATTGAAGCTTACCGAAAGAATCAAGATTTACAAAAGAACCACCTGCATAAGAAAGTTCATATCCTAAAATCCTATCTAATTCCAGAGGATGTCCAATAGTTTCATGAACCTGCAGCCATGCTTGACTAGGAAGTAAAATAACTGACTTCTTAGCATACTCTAATGAAGGAGCTTTAATCAATTCAGAAAGCTCAGATTTAATTCGATCAATATTCCCACTGAATAATTCAGGATCTATCAACATCTCCCAACCCCTACCTCCTTTTCCTGTAGTGAAAAGATCATGAGTTCTACTTTGCATTTGTCCTTCATTATCCAATGCCATTATATTTATCGAAGCAAATACATTGTATAATTTTCTTTCTACTTCTGTTCCTTCACTGTTGAAAAAATATGAATATTTCTTCTGAAAGTCTGCTCTAACTATTCTCTGCAATATCCATTCTTCTTTTATTTGCTCATCTAGCTTTATTAGAAAATCTAATTTTTCCTTCAATGGAACTTCAAAAGGATCTTTTTCAATTGGTGAAGAATAAGAACTTTTGTGAGATGGTAGTTTTCCCATTGACAATGGAGCTTTTACTAATGTTGATGCAGTTTTTGCGTTACTAAAAGCCTGTTCAAAACAATTATCAAGCGAGTTCAGATCACTGGTTGCGGCAAAACCCCATGTACCCTTGTAAAGAATTCTTACACCAACTCCACTTTCATAAGTCGTATCATTCGATTCAAGATTTCCGTTATAAAGCATTATTGATTCTGAATCATCATTGCTAAGATACCTGACATCAACATAATCCGAATTCTTATCCATCATTAATTGAATGTTCTTTACAATGTTCTCTTTCAAGATTTGATCAATTTTCATGATTATCCTATATTAAATTTTATTTTCATCTAAGACTCTACGTACTGTCACACCTAGAATAGATGTCGTAACCGGTTTCATCAAAAATTCTTTAATTCCAATTTTGATGGCATCTTCCCTATCGATTAAAGGACTGTACCCTGTACAAAGTATTATCGGGATATCTGATCGTATTTCAAGTATTTTTTTTGCAAATTCCGACCCTATCATTCCCGGCATTGTTTGGTCCGTAAATACCATATCATATTTTTGAGAATTTTTCTGAAATTCTTCCAAAGCTTCTTTACTGCTGTTAAATTGTGTTGTTTTGTAACCTAATTCATTGAGTATTGCACATATTATTTCAGTAAGGATCTGTTCATCATCAACTACTAAAATATGCTCATTCCCACCTTTAATACATTCTATGATATTCTCTTGGCTCTCTTCTTCCTGATCTTCCAACAACGGCAGATAGATCTTGAATAAAGAACCTTCGTTAGGTTGACTTCTAGCATAAATTCTTCCACCGTGACTTTTTACGATTCCTAAAACAACTGAAAGTCCAAGTCCTGTACCTTCATCTTGTCCTTTGGTAGTGAAATACGGCTCAAAGATCCTTTCTAGTACTAATTTATCCATACCATGACCGGTATCGCTGACCTCTAAACATAAACATTTTTCAAAATCAATATTTTCAATTTCATCAGTTATAAAATCTTTTGTTTTTCCACAATTTAATTTAACCTTTAAAACCCCTCCATTTTCTTTCATTGCATGATAAGCATTTGTACACAAATTCATGACTATTTGATGGATCTGAGTTGGGTCACACATGATAGAACCACAATTAGGAGCGATCTCTGCCCGTATTTCTATTGTTGAAGGTATGAGAGGTGTAAATAATTTGAGAACTTCTTTGATAATAGGTTGAATTTTAAAAGGTTTAACTTCAAAATCACTTTTTCTACAGAATGTTAATATCTGATGAACTAATTCTTTTGCCCTATTAGAAGCTTTAATGACTTCATTGAGATATTTACTTGTCACCTTGTTGCCATTTGCTTCGATCTTCGCAAGTTCAGTATAACCAATGATGGGAGTTAATATATTATTGAAGTCATGGGCAATACCTCCCGATAATGTTCCCAGTGCTTCCATTTTTTGTGTGTTTCTTAGATTTTCTTCAATAAGTTTAGTTGTGGACACATCCCTGAAGATCCCTTGTATTATTTTTTTACCATCAATAATTGTCGTACTCGCACTTACATGTACAGGTATATGTTTGCCTGTTTTATTTACAATATAAAACTCATCGATCGCTTGCTTTGATTCAACATGTTTTTTAAAAGTAGAATTATACCTTCCCTTATCTTTTGAAGGGTGAAGGTCTGTTTGGTGCATTCCGACTATATCATTTAATTTAATCCCTAATAACTCTTCTGCTTTTTTATTTGCATCAACTATAATACCCGATTCTGCATCTGCTAAAAATATTGCATCATTGCTATACTGAAAGAGATTTTTATATTTATCTTCCGATTCGTTTAACTTATTCTCTATTAAAATTCTCTTTTGCTTACTTTTAATCAGGTCAATACCATAAAGAATATCGCTTGACAAATTTTGAAGTAATTCAAGTTCTTTTTTATCATAACAAAAAGGCTTTGCAGAGAAAACTCTTAGTATTCCAATTACCCTGTCAGCTTTGATCATTGGAATAGCAGCAGTCGATTGAAATTTAATTTTATCAGGATCGTTATCCCAATAAATATAATTTCCAGAACCGATAATATTTAAAGAGACAATGGCTCTCTTTTCAAGTACACATATCTTTGTCAGTCCAGAAATTTTTACTTTATTAGGTAATAATTCTTCATCTATATATTGTCCTAAAGAATTGCCGTACGAAGCTATGGTATCCATTGTGACAGATTCTTCGTAATTAATTACCTGCACTTGGGATTTTAATTGTCCTCCAACTTTCACAATGATTTTACAAATTCCACCTAAATATTCTTCTGCAGTATTACTTGTTGCAAGTAATTTATTAACCTCTCCAATTACTTTAAGATACTTATTTGAAAGTAATAATTCCTCTTTGTTCTCCTTTAAATCAGCTTCAATCACCACTTGAGCTTTTTTCAATTTTAACGATTTTATTCCAAAAGATATATCATTCGCAAGTTGCTCTAATAGATTATTCTCTTTTTCATCGCATGATTCGGAATTTTTGGATAATATTACTAAAACAGCTTCAACCTTTTCATCAACTATTAAAGGTATCGAAATTGATGAATTAAAACCTAATTTCTTGGCTTCTTTACTCCAAAAGTCATATTTTAGATCCGTTTGAATATTATTGCAAAATGCTACTTTTTTAGAATTAATTGCTCTTGCAGTTGGTCCTGTATTACCATTTTCACGTAACTTCCAAGTCATTCTGCCTTTTGCAATAAGATCATCTTCAAAATATCCTTTTTCAAAACCCTTGTATGCAATAGGTTCAATTGATTTTGTCTCATCATGCTTTATTAATCCTATCCACGCTACCTTATATTCTCCATAATTGACAATTATATCGCAAATATCTTGATAATAACTTTTTTCATCTTCAGCATCAACTAAAGCTTTATTACACTCGCTTGTTATTTTAAGTGATCTATTCGATATTTTAAGATCTTTTTCAAATGATTTTCTTTCTGAGATGTCTCTTATTTCC
>WTAK01000209.1 GCA_013139625.1 Candidatus Delongbacteria bacterium
CCCCAGAAGATCAGCCTGGAACTGACAAAGATAATCATTCTTTGACATTCCTCCATCGATCCTCAGAATGCTGATACTTTGATCAGTAACCCTCTCCATGGTTTTAATAACATCGGTTGTTTGGTACACAACATCTTCAAGCACCGCTTTATCCCTGCGCTCACCGTGAATTTCAAAAAATCCTTCAAGTCCATATGTGGGATTTTTCTTATCCCCCCATAACAAAGGAGAAAATAAACCACTTGCAGGAGGTATATATTGTTCACCCGTATTCATAACAATAAAGCAGCCCGTACCGTATGTGGATGTTAGCATGTCTTTTTTTACACAACCCTGCCCTAAAGTCGCCGCCATCTGGTCTCCCAGCATTCCAGCAACGGGTATCTTTTCACCGGAAAACAGCTTCTCAGTGGTCCGACCATAAATTTCTCCAGTCCCCTTTAACTCAGGTAAAATTTCTCTTGGGATCTGCAAAGAATTTAACACTTCTTCATCATAGATCAGCTTTCTTGCATCCTGCAGCTGAGTGACCGACATATTCGAAATGTCTGTACAATGCACTTCTTCCCCGGTTAGTTTCCACAATAACCAGCTATTTATCGTCCCAAAACAGGCTTCTTTCTTTTTCACACCTTCCATGATTAAAGGATCGTTCTGCAAGAGCCATGTAAGGATCATAGCTGAGGTATTCGGTATTGTATACATGCCCACTCTTTCGACTACAAATGAATCCATTTTTTTTGATACCTGCTCGCATAAGGGCACAGCCCTCTTGTCCAGCCACACTACAGCATTGCTATATGGCATCCCCGTCTTTTTATTCCAGACAACTGTAGTTTCCCGTTGATTTGTAATTCCTATTGCCGCTATCTGCTTAGGTACAATGCCATTGTTCGAAAAAACTTTCACGATCAATTCATAAACAGAATCCCAGATAACTAGCGGGTTCTGCTCCACATAACCCTCTCTTGGCTTCAAAATAATCAGTTCTGCTGATTCGAACCCAATTTGGTTTGCATACCTGTCTACGATCATCACCTTGATACGACTCGTACCACAGTCAATCCCTAATATATATTTTTTATCCATAATTAGTTCCTACTTGTATGGTATTTGTGTCCTGTATACGTTTTTTAGTTGCGATAGAGCTATAAATAATTTATTGAATACTTCTTCAAATGTCAAATTATTAATATTTATTTTCCTGTTATTATAAATACATCAATTGGACAATTGATCCAATAGTTTATAATATTCTTGAAGGTTATCAATAGTTTTCACTGTTATTATATAAAAGATCCAACTCATAATAAGAATTATTACTGTCCAAGTAGTTTTCCAAGATCGTGACATTTCTGGATGCCACCATATTAAAGGCAGTGAAAATGGACCTACACTTAAAACCATGAAAACAATAAAGGTTACCCGAAAATACCACGGGGTTTTATCTTTAGAAATATTCTTCGTGTTCAGAAATTCTCCGCAATGTTTACATTTGATTGCTTCATCTTGAATATCTTCTGCACAATATGGACATTTTTTAGTCATGAATAGAACTTAAAGCTTATCATCAAAACTATCAAGTAAGAAAATTATTTATTCTTCTTTTACCTTAGCAAATTGTTTAATATATTTCAATACATCAAACAATAGGACAGAAACCATGCTTAACATTAAAAAAATACATTTCATAGGAATATGCGGAACATTAATGGGAAATGCCGCAGTATCGCTTAAAAAGGCTGGATTTGACGTTCGTGGAAGTGACAAGGCATTCTATCCTCCAATGGGTGATATGCTCAAGAATGAGGGAATGGAAACCTTTGACGGTTTCTCTGAGAAGAACCTCGACTGGGGACCTGACTTAGTCATCATAGGTAATGCAATCAGCAGAGGAAACCCTGAAGCGGAAAGAACACTGAATGAAAGATTTAACTATATGGCTCTTCCTGAACTTTTGAAATATATGTTCATCAAAGATAAAAACTCTATCGTAGTATCAGGTACTCATGGAAAAACTTCTACAACTTCTGTCATAGCTAAAATTTTCACAGATGCCGGCACTGATCCAACTTATCTCATCGGAGGAATACCTGTAGGATTAAGCTCGGGATTTAAGAACGGTGAAGGAGATTTTTTTATCATAGAAGGTGATGAGTATGACACAGCATTCTTTGACAAACGACCAAAGTTCGTTCACTACAGACCACATTGCCTGATAATCAACAATATAGAATTCGACCACGGAGATATTTACAGAGATATTGATCATATCAAACTTGAATTTACTAGACTGGTCAACCTTGTACCCAGAAATGGTCGAATTATAGCAAATTATGATGAGCATAATGTCATTGATGTAACTTCAAATGCTTTTACTGATATTGATTCTTTCGGAATGTCTGACAAATGTAAATGGAAGATAAAGAATATTACTCACGATGCAGGTAAAACATCTTTTGACTTATACAGAGAAAATGAGCTTATCATCTCCCCTGTCGTAAAACGATGCGGAAAATATCAGGTCTATAACATCACTGCTTCTATTATAGCTTCATTATTCTATGACCTTGATAAGAATACCATTTTAAAAACACTAGAGATTTTCGAAGGTGTAAAACGAAGAATGGAGTATCGAGGCACAGTGAATGGGGCAACTCTTATAGAGGATTTTGCACATCACCCGACTGCTATAAAGAATGTTCTTACAGAGATGAGAGAAGAATTCCCTGACAAAAAAATCATAGCAGCCTTTGAACCAAGATCGAATACGACCAAGCTCAATACATTTCAAAACGAACTTGGAGAAGCACTTTCCATAGCTGATACTATCATAGTCGGCAAGATTGACAGAGAACATCTGCTTACAGTTGATGAAAAACTTGATATGAATAAATTGCTGAATGATATAAAGACACATGGAAAAATAGCTGTTCACTATAATGAAAGTTCTGAAATTGCTGATTATATAAAATCTATCGCAGATGAGGATTCAGTTATAATCATCATGACCAATGGGTCATTCGATGGGTTATTTGGAATGCTGGGGTTGTAAAAAAAAGAGACGTGATAAATCACGTCTTTACAAATTGTTTTCAATTACAAGATCTCATCTATCGTATCAACCACATATTCCGCATATTCTTTTCTTTTCTGGAGCTTTTTTTCAGGCAAAAATTCAGAGACAATACCTTCAACCATAACAGT
>WTAK01000412.1 GCA_013139625.1 Candidatus Delongbacteria bacterium
CTTTTTATTCTTTTCACTTGGTTCTTTTGCCCAAGGGAAATTATTGTAGACAATATCCTTTGAATAACGATAATCACTCTTTAATCTACCGCAAGTATATTTTACCCAAGCCATATGCATTTCACTCGTTAAGACACCAAAATTGTAAAGAGTTCCATTGGGTATTGAAAGCATTGTATCACTAACAATGCTATTATAGTCAAAAAATCCCATAGGAATATATTTCCTGTTTTCAGATGAAACTCTTGGTACAACTATAAATGTATCTGGATGATTTGTGTCTCTAAACAAAGTTGGAGTTACTGCATGTTTTTGAGTCGAAGGAGCTACACTATCAAGTCTAAATTGTTTTACTTTTTCCACTCTTTCAATTATTCTTGGCATACTTCTTAATTCTTGTGGTAAAATATCTACAAGCCAAAGACACCAACGCTTTTTCTTATTTAAAAATTCTCTTGCACTGATTAAAGGTTTGAAAAACCTCTCTGCCTCTGGTTCATTTAATAAAAATTGTTCTTTCTCATCATTTGTAAAAAGTAAATTACCACCATCCAATGGCATATTACCAAAAGACATTTTCGTTACATTGTTAATAGGTGTACTTTTTCTCGTTATTATCAAATCTTTGGCATTAGCCAAGTATGGATTGATGTTTTTTACTAATAATTCAGTAGGCTCACCTTTAATATCGGAGTATGTAAACAATTTTTTATGTTTAATATTATGATTAGCAAAACCAATTATAACACAATATACGGCTGCTTTACCCTTAGCTTCATTTGTCCATTTAAATGTTGTATGTGCAAAATGAATCTTTATTCCGTGTTCATTTAATAATTCATTCCATAAAACACTAACCTGTTCCCCCTGTGTAATTGAATTTGTTGAAACAAATCCAACTCTTATATCTGTACCTGCAATATATCGTGCAGCTTTCAAATACCAAGCTGCTACATAATCCAATATTTTCCCATTTTTTACACCATTGAAAAGCTCAGCCATCTCTTTTCGTTGTTCTATATTTAATAACTTTGAACCAACAAAGGGAGGGTTTCCTAAAATATAGTCAAACTTTTCAATATGTTTATCTTGCTCTTGTTTTAATTGCTCATTATTTATGATATTTACATTCTTAGCTTTAACATTAAGAGTTTCATAGTGTGTTGTCTCCTCCGCAACGTATAAGTTCAATACATCTGCAGATACATCAAAGTAACTACCGGAAATTAAATGATCCCAATTTATTCGTAAAGCATTATCATTAACTATTTTTGCAGCTTTATTCAAAGGTAATCTTGCAAAGTATTGACCGAATTCCTCAGATACTCTCATATTCATTTGATGATCTATCAGCCACATCGCAACTTCTGCAATTCGCGCAGGGAATTCATCAATTTCAATACCATAAAATTGATCAACGTCTATCCAGATAATATCTTCAATGCTCAAGAAGGCTTGGTCTTTCCTGTATATCTCTCTTAAAATTTCTATTTCGAGTAATCTTAATTCTCTGTAAGAGATTATAAGAAAATTACCGCTACCACAAGCAGGGTCAAGAAATTTTAGGGTTGATAGTTTTTTATGAAATTCTTGTAGTTTTGGCTTACTTGATTTAATCTTTTTAAATTCTGCTCTAAGATCATCAAGAAATAAAGGCTTTATAAGTTTAAGAATATTTTTCTCAGAGGTATAATGAGCACCTAAATTTCTTCGTTCTTCAGGATTCATAACTGATTGAAAAAGAGAACCAAAAATCGCAGGAGATATTTTACCCCAATCTAAAGCAGAAGCTTCTAATAAAATACTACGCATCTGTGAATTAAATGCAGCAATTGGTAAAGGTTCTTCGAAAAGTTTACCATTTATATAAGGAAATTGGTCTAAGTCTTCATCAAGATTCTTTAAACGCTTATCTTTGGGTGTATTAAGTACTTGAAAGAACTGGGCAATCAAAGCTCCTAAATTACTACCATCTTCATTCGTTCTTTGCTCTAAAAATTCTTTAAATATATCTTTTTCAAAGATTCCTGTGTCATCTGCAAATAAAACAAATAGCAAACGAACAAGATAAACTTCTAAAGAATGACCTTCATAGCCAAAGCCTTTAAGTTGATCGTGAAGTTTTCCCATAAGTTCAGCAGCTTGAATATTTACAGGGTCTTCTTCTTTGAAAGTTCGTTTCTGATAACCTGCTATAAAACCAAATAGTTTTACATTTTTATAAAAGTCTTTAATATGAAATTCTATTTCTGTACGTTCATCTAAGTCATATAGTTTAAACCGTTCAAAATCTGACACTAAAATATATTTCGGCAATTCACGATCTTTAAGTCCACTGAAATAATCCGTAGCTTGCCCATACGCCTTGTCTAAATCTTTTCCCTTGGATTTATGCTCTACAAGAAGAGTTCCTTTCCAGAATAGGTCAATGAACCCTTTATTCCCGCTAAGCTTTCTAACAGGTTCTTCAAAAGTAGCTACACGTCTTCGAGAAATACCAAATACATTAAAGAAATCATTCCAAAAACTATCTTTCTCAGCACGTTCTCTAGTCTCTCCCGCCCATTCTTTTGTGAATTGCAAAGCTCTATCTTTAATTTCGTTCCAACTTAATGCCATATACTATTTTCCTTAATTTTAATCATAAATCCTTACAGACGTATCTTTAGTTCTGTAGAAAACCCCTTCGTATTCAATTTCTTCACCATCTTTAGCTGTAATCCACGGAACATCCTTATGTGAAAACTCACTTAATTCTGTGGCATTCATATCACTTAATCTTTCAAGTTCATTATCTATATGCTTTATCTCTCTAGCTGTTAGTAAGTCTAAGTTCGCTAGTCTTCTAGGCAAATATTTCTTTTGATTATGATCATAATATGATTTTTCTATACGTTCTAACTCTTCATTATTGATCATATCGTCTGTAATATTTTTAAAAGCAATTGGAGTTGGACCATAAATATTCTTAATATAGTGAGCACCCATCAATTGCTCTTCGTATTTTTCATAATAATCGAAATCAATGAAATAAAGAATTTTATATAAAACAGTTTCGCCAATATTAGGCTTAGCTCCAACTTTTGCCAAAATATATAGAAGAACTTCTTTAAATTTATCAACTCTATTTTGTGGTACACTTATTCTATATTCAGCTTTAGCTTCTTGAACTGAATTATTTTCAATTTCAATTTGATACTCTGTTGCTTCTTGCTCTGTTACAAATTTATCGAATGGTATGTTAAACAATTGTGCAAGCTTTCGGCTTTCTCCTAAAGATATATCTCTTTTTCCATTTTCTATTTGTGTATATGTTTGACGTGTATAACCAAGATGTTTAGCTACAGCTTCTTGTGAGATACTCATCTTTTCTCTCATTCTTTTAATAAACTCACTCATTGCCATACCATACTCCACATTAAAAAATAAACCATGATGGAAATATAGCAATGTAAGATATATTTGTCAAGTACATTGTAAGATATTTCTTACATCAAGCTATGACACAAAAAAAGGCTGAATATCATTTTCAGCCTTAAATTATCAATTGTAAATTAATTTAGAACAACCCTGTTATATTTCCTTCATTATCAATATCGATACTCATAGCAGCTGGAACAGCTGGAAGACCAGGCATTCTCATGATCTCACCGGTAATAGGAACTAAGAAGC
>WTAK01000049.1 GCA_013139625.1 Candidatus Delongbacteria bacterium
TACACCCAGTAATGACATATGTAGAGTTCTTGGAATAGGAGTAGCTGTCAAGGTCATAACATCAACATTAATTCTCATTTCCTTGATCTTCTCTTTACGCTTAACTCCAAATCTCTGCTCTTCATCAACCACTAAAAGACCGAGATCTTTAAATTCAACATCTTTAGAAAGTAATCTATGAGTTCCTATGACGATATCAACTTTCCCTTCCTTCAGTTTAACAAGAGTTTTTCTCTGCTCTGCCGGGCTTTTGAATCTGGAAAGAACATCAACTTCTAACGGGTATCTTTCAACTCTATTCTTTATATTTTCATAGTGTTGATGAACTAAAATTGTCGTCGGAGCTAAAATTGCTACCTGCTTACCTGAAATAGCCGCCTTGAATGCTGCCCTGATAGCAACTTCTGTCTTACCAAATCCAACATCTCCACAAACCAATCTGTCCATAGGCATTCTTGATTCCATATCTCTCTTGAAATCAACTACGGCACTGGCTTGATCAGGAGTGTCTTCAAATTCAAAAGAAGCTTCAAGTTCAGTTTGCCAAATAGGATCAGGTGGAAAAGCATAACCTTTTGCTTCTTTTCTCTTGGCATATAACTTTATCAGTTCTCTGGCTATAGATTTAACGCTGTTCTTAGTCTTTTCTTTTAGTTTCTTGAACTGCTTACCACCAAGCTTGGAAAGTGTCGGCATAACACCATCTCTGGCACTATACTTCTGGATCATCTGTATCATATCAAGCTTAACGAACAGAATATCCCCATCTCGATACAATAATTTGACAACATCTCGAACGGAGCCTGCTACTCTGATGTTTTCTAATCCTAAAAACTGCCCAACTCCATGATCAAGATGAACGATAACATCACCGTATTGCAATCTTTTAAGCTCTCTCAATGGAATCGCTTTTTTGAACCTGCGGTAATTTCTCGTTCTCTTTATTCTGCCGAATATTTGATGATCCGTATAAACTGCGATTTTCGAAGAAGAAAGAATAAATCCTTCATGAATTCCGATAGTATTTATATGGCAATTCTTAACTCCGGGAAGTTCCTCGTCCAATATCTCTTCAAACCTTTCAGTTTGCCCCGGATTATCACAAAGAATATATGAAGAATATCCTCTCATTGAATTATTGTCAAGAGAAGTTAAGAAAGACTTAAAATCGTACCTGTAGGATACTTGATCTATGATGTCTATTTTAATATCTTTGTTCTTGTCAGTGAAACCATTTACGATTAACTTTTTATTATCAAAAAGTTCTAGAATATCTTTGGGTGTGAAATATTTTTCTTTATATGATAATTCAACTTTTGCCGAACGATTAAAACCTTCTATTATCTGCTGCTCATAGTATTCTTCAAATTTAACATTGAGTTCATCACATTCTTCTATGAATATTATAGAATCCTGATCGATTATCTCCAATAAATTACGACCAACAGTTAGATCTCGACCTGAATCGGAAAGAAATATTGATATTTTTTTTATCTCTTTTATTTTCTTTTGGTCAACCGGATCAAAATATCTCAATGATTCTATCTCAGTGTCAAACAATTCTATTCTTACCGGACTTTCAGATGCATAAGGATAAATGTCAACGATATTACCTTTGACAGAATAATCCCCGATCTTTTCCACTGTGGAAACTTTTTCAAATTTCTTTTCATCCAATTTGCTTACAAGTTCCTTTAGGTCTATATCTTTACCGACCTTGAATTCAAACTTATTATCTATATAATCTTTCTCAGTTGGAATTTTGTCGAAAAGATTTCTGTATGTTGAAATAATGATCTTGGATTTATTTGAAAGTATCTGTTCTAAAGCTATTAACCTGTTGCCTTTACGCTCATCGTCAATATCACTGGAACAATAAGGATAATTCTCTGCAGGTAAAAAAACTTCACAATTATCTCTGTTCTTTAAAATTGAGAAAAGATCATCACGTGTTTTCTCAGCACTTTCTACTGTATCAGCTAGGAAAATTACTTTCTTATTAAATTTTTCAAATAAATATGCAATGAAGAATGACCTTAATGAATAAGCTAATCCTTTTGTATAAACGATATCATTTTTTTCTAAATGTTTTACTGTGTCAGAAAAATGTATATCTGAGAATATTTGTTTCTTTAATTGGTTGGAAGGCATTTTTAGCTTTTTTCTCCGGAAATGCCACTGTTAGGTATCAATGAAATAACACCATCGGATATCAAAATATACACTAATAATCCCAAAGCTATCCTTGTTAAATATGGGAACATTGCTGCTCTGTTGATAAAAAACCCATCGAACATTGCAGTAACTATCATAACAAAGAAAAAGAAATAAATTATAGCCCAAAGTATGTTATTTACCTTCAAATTTTTAGCTTTCAAAGAATCTTCTTCAAAATTATGATGTTTTTTAATAATCTCAGGTACGATTAAACCGAAAGTTGATACCATGATCACATAAGCTAAGAATTTGTTTTTTGTATCTTTCATTGTGTACCTCGTATGATTTTGTAGGAAAATAAGAATTAATTTCTGTTTTTACAACATATTATACATTTGTTTTTGATTTTGTGTTCAAAATGATTTTATTCTGTTTATTATATACGTATATCGTAGGGGACGAATTCTTATCGTCCCCTTTTTTTATATTAAAAAACAACGAATACGTTTTCATTTAAACAGGGGTCGGTAAGAAACCGACCCCTACGAACCCAATTCACATATTAATTAAATCATACAAATTACACAAATAATCCATTATATTTAAATTCAAAATAAAACAGGATCTACAACATGAACGCAAAAATGATTATAATATTCTTAACAAGCATATTCTCACTTATCTACTTCCTTTCCTTCTTCAGCCTAAAAATGTTCTATTCTCTAGCTGAGAGAAAACTATCTTGGAAAGCTAACTTCTCATATACTGCTTTGATCGTTGTAGGATTATTTCTAATAATGACATTATCACGATATTTTGAAATTAAGTTCTTCAGTGACATTTTCTTTTACAGCACGATAGTAATAATCTACTCTCTGCTAATATCACTGATGCTAAAACCGATCACAATGATAGTAAAGTTAAACCCAACTTATAATATATCTATACTCCTAGGCCTATTAGCTCTATTTTTCATCGTAGGAATATACAATGCTTATCAATTAACTGTGAAAAAGATAGAATTCACCTCTGATAAAATTACCCGAGAGTACAATTTTGTTCTTCTCAGTGATACTCATATCGGATCGAATTCGCCTGAATTCTTCAAAAAGATAATGGGTAAGGTTTGTGAACTAAAGCCTGAGGCTGTATTCATCACCGGTGATTTCATTGATGAAAAACATATTACACTTGATGATATCAGAATAATTGAAGATGCTCACTGCCCGTTTTATTATATAACCGGAAATCACGAAGTTTATGCAGATAAGCATAATGGTTTTTTCGATGACCTGAAGAACTTCCATGAGTTCAGTAATGATTCTACTGTAACAAAGTTTAACCATGAGATAGATATAATAGGATTTCCATGGGGAAATATGAGAATGAACTCTAAAGAGAACTATGAAAAATTACTGAATACCTCAAAGTTAGATTCTTCCAAATATAATATTCTACTTAATCATGAACCGGCTGCTTTAGATATAATAGCTTCCAACAATGTTGATCTAATGCTGGCAGGACACACGCACAACGGTCAAATGTTCCCATTTAATTACTTGGTAAAGCTAAGATATGAAAACATCTATGGGCTTTATAAAATAGATGATATGAACCTGTATGTTACATCCGGAACTGCAACATGGGGACCAAAGATCAGGTTAGGAACACAGAACGAAATTATCCAGATCATTTTAAAGCCTAAATAAGATCGGTTCGGTTTGCTTAGAATAATATTGATTTTAGTTAGCCCTTTATATATATTTACTAGTTCAACTAAAAAGTAGAAGCTAAATACATGCTCAAAAAACTTTTAATATTACTGCTATTCGCTCTGACCTATAATTCTTTCGGGATCAATTTCTATTCGAATCCGGAT
>WTAK01000469.1 GCA_013139625.1 Candidatus Delongbacteria bacterium
ATCTCATATCCTCCATTTGCTTCATATTCTGCCTGATCATCACCCATTTTCTCTAATATCATTGCCATTTTATCCGTATCTAATTTCGGATCAGACAACTTTGTGTGATATTCGTTAAGTCTGTCAGATAGTAAACTAATCCTTGCATTGCCTGAAATAACCTCATCCACTGCGCTTCTGCCTGACATTTCTCCAACATTCTGAGAAAAATATGCAATCTTCGTGTTGTTTTGTATACTGATAGTGCCCACATCAGGCTTTAACTCTCCTACGATAAGCCTGAAGAAAGTCGTTTTACCAGTTCCATTTGGACCGACCAGGCCAATCTTTTCCCCACGATGTATTTGAAAACTTGCTCCAGTATATAGTGGAACTCCACCCATATTTTTAGTTATATTCGATAATCCTATCATTATTTCTCCGAAGATTTAGTGCCGCGGCGCTAAGTTAATAAATTAATTCTTTATTTCATAATTTTTTAAAATCATTTCAATGTTTTAATTGTTTTTTTCATTATAAAATAAATTGTATTTGATTTATAAATTCAATATCTTAGCATTAATAAAATTAAAATTAAAAACGGAGTGAGCAAATGATCAACGAATTTCAAAAAGAGATCATGGAAGGAATTCCTAAAGATTTACCAGAATTAAAACCTTACGATCCAAGCATAAACCACGCACCAAAGCGCAAAGAAATACTTTCGGTGAAAGAGAAAAAACTAGCCTTACGCAATGCATTGAGATACTTCGATGAAAAACATCATCCTGTACTTGCAAAAGAGTTTGCTGATGAACTTAAAAACTATGGCAGGATCTATATGCACAGGTTCAGACCAAATTATAAGATCACGGCAAGATCTATAAACGATTTTCCACATAAAAGTAAGCAAGCAGCAGCAATAATGTTAATGATATCTAATAACTTAGACTATGCAGTTGCTCAACATCCTCATGAACTTATAACTTACGGTGGAAATGGAGCTGTATTTCAGAACTGGGCACAGTATTTGTTAACAATGAAATATTTATCTGAGATGACTGAAGAGCAAACACTTGCTATGTATTCAGGTCATCCTATGGGACTCTTCCCTTCTCACAAAGATGCTCCAAGAGTTGTTGTTACTAACGGAATGGTGATACCTAATTATTCTAAGCCTGATGATTTGGAAAAATTCAATGCACTTGGAGTTTCTCAATATGGTCAAATGACAGCAGGATCATTCATGTATATCGGCCCTCAAGGGATCGTTCACGGAACTACTATTACTGTATTAAATGCAGGTAGAAAGATCGGTTTCGATGATATGGGAGGAAAATTGTTCGTAACTTCCGGTCTTGGTGGAATGTCAGGTGCTCAGGCTAAAGCTAGTGTTATAGCCGGAGCTATCGGTGTTATTGCTGAGATCAACCCAAAAGCTGTTCATACAAGACATTCTCAAGGATGGGTTGATGAAATGTTTGAAGATTTAGACAAATTGATGGATAGAATTAAGTTGGCAAAAGAAAACAAAGAAGCTGTTTCATTGGCTTATCAGGGAAATATCGTTAATCTCTGGGAAAAATTCGTAGAAGAAGATATTTTCGTTGAACTTGGATCCGATCAGACTTCACTTCATAACCCTTGGGCAGGTGGTTATTATCCTGCAGGTATCAGTTATGAAGATTCTGTTGAAATGATGGCTGAAGAACCAGAGAAATTCAAAGGAAAAGTTCAAGAGTCTCTTAGAAGACAAGTTCTGGCAATTAACAAGCTTACTGCCAAAGGTATGTACTTCGTTGACTATGGTAATGCTTTCCTACTTGAATCAAGCAGAGCTAAAGCAGATATTTTAAACGAGGAAGGAGATTTTAAATATCCATCTTATGTACAAGATATTATGGGACCAATGTGCTTTGACTATGGTTTTGGACCTTTCAGATGGGTTTGTACTTCTTCAAATCCTGAAGATCTTTTAAAAAGTGATAAAATTGCAATTGAAGTTCTTGAGGAAATGGCTAAGACTTCATCTGTAGAAATCACTCAGCAGATGCAAGATAATATCCAATGGATTAAAGGTGCTCAAGAGAATAAACTTGTAGTTGGTTCACAAGCAAGAATACTTTATGCTGACGCAGAAGGAAGAATTAAGATCGCTAAAGCTTTCAATAAAGCTATAAAAGATGGTCACATATCTGCACCTATCGTGCTTGGTAGAGATCACCACGATGTTTCAGGTACGGATTCACCTTACAGAGAAACTTCAAATATTTATGACGGTTCGCAATTCACTGCTGACATGGCAATTCAAAATGTTATTGGTGATTCTTTTAGAGGTGCAACCTGGGTTTCTATCCACAATGGTGGCGGTGTTGGCTGGGGTGAAGTTATCAATGGTGGTTTCGGTATGTTACTTGATGGAACTCCTGATGCTGATAGAAGACTTGAATCAATGTTATACTGGGATGTGAATAACGGTATCGCACGTAGAAGCTGGGCAAGGAATAAAGGAGCTATGTTCGCTGCTAAAAGAGCAATGAAATCTAATCCTAACCTTCAGGTTACATTCCCGAATATTGCAGATGACGAATTGATTGATAAGTTGTTTTAAAATGTATAAACGCGTATTATTTACACAATTTGGAATACCTGACCTTGATACTCTTGAGTATAAATCAAATGTCCCATTAGCCGCAGGTTATCTTGCGGCTTTTTCAAAAAAGAAGTTTTCTAAGACTGAATTTATCATAACTCCTAGAATCGTAACTGACATTCTCTGTGAAAAAGAATTTTTAAAATTTGTTGATGATATAAAACCGGATCTTTTCCTTTTCTCATTGTACATATGGAATATTGAAAAAACATTAAGAGTGTCCGCTCAATTAAAGTTAAAGTATCCATCTGTGAAAATTATTTTTGGTGGCCCTGAAGTCAATCCTGACAATGATTTTCTTTTAAATTCGAATATTTTTGAAAATGGAATTGTAGGTGAAGGAGAAATTCCTCTTAATGAATTTTTATCAGGGATACCGATAGAAAACATCAGCGGAGCTTTGACAAAAGGCATTTATAATCCTCCTAACAAGATCAGAACAACATTTGAACTTGACGAAAATCCCTATTTAGAAAATCTGATAGAAGATACTCCCGATTCTACAATGTATTTTGAAACTGTTAGAGGTTGCCCTTTCAAATGTAATTTCTGCTATTATAATAAAGTTTATGACAAGATAATCCCTATGAACACCGAGCATATCAGTCATTATCTGGATTATGCGAGGGAAAAAGGCATTCATGAAATATTTCTGCTTGACCCGTCTTTTAATGCCCAACCAAATTTTGAAGACTTGCTTGATGAACTAATCAGGTTAAATGAGGATAACTTCTTCGAGTTCTCAACTGAATTAAGAGCAGATTTATTAACTGAAGATCTTATGAAAAAATTAAAAAAATTAAATCTGGCGGACGCTGAGATCGGACTTCAAACGATAAATCCTGATGTTTTAAAAATCATGAACCGAGCATCTTCAGCAGAGAAAACCATTATTAAAGCAAAGAAAATGAATGATCTCAAAATAAAGACAAAGATTGATCTTATTGCGGGACTTCCGGGTGACAACCTAACAAGTTTCAAAAAGACAGTTGATAGAGTTTTGAATGAAAGTTTACATAAGGATATTCAGGTATTCAGAGTATCCGTGCTTTCGGGTACTGAATTTTCGATAAATAGAGATAAATACAACATAAAAGCATACAGTAAACCTCCATACTTTATTGAGTCTACTGATACTTTTTCCAATGTTGATATCCTTTCAGCTATAAATTATGCAAGAGAGAAATTTGAAATTGATCTTTATTATTTGCCACAATTTCTTCTGTCATCTAATTTTAAATATTTACGTAAAGATAAATTTGTTAAATTTGATTCGGATATCAAACCGATTCACAAATTGATCTTCAAAAACTACAATTCGAAATCTTATAAGGATCTGGAAAATCTAAGTGAAAGTCTTGTATTACATTTTAGTATCTCAAATCCCGAGAAAGATTCAGTTATCATTACTAAAATAATTGATCATTTCATGACTGAATTCCCATTTAATACATACCAGTTTGTATTTGAATACATAAATAATTTCACAGAAGAATCGCTTTTAGACATTTTAAAACATATTGATCTTAAAACTTCATATATAGACAGAGATGCTTCAGGATATTTCGGTGATTGTTCTGTAACAAGAAGAATTGCTATCATTATGAA
>WTAK01000248.1 GCA_013139625.1 Candidatus Delongbacteria bacterium
GACTACGATATTATGAATGATCACTCCGGTCGAAATGAGATAGTTAGAGCAGTAAACTCTGAATTTGGTGCCGATATTAGAGTTTCTGAGTCAACTGATATTGAATATTTCTATTATGCAAATCAAAATAATAATCATTACATAAGAACGGCTTTACCAATAACTGCTCACCTCAAAGATATAATGAAAGTTGATTATATTTTTATTATTTTTTTGTTGATGATATTTTTCATCATGTCTTTCTTACTCCTGTATATATCTGATCATTTTGGTAGGTCACTTCAACTGCTTCGTAAATTTTCAGTGGCTATGGCAACGGAAGATGATATTTCTGAAGATATTGAATTTAGTAATAATGAACTTGGAGAGATTAGTAAGCAAATAAGAAAAGTTTACCTTAACTCAAGAGATACTCAGAAAAAGCTAAAGATTATTAAACAACAAATGACTTCCAATATATCTCATGAATTAAAGACACCTGTAGCTGTAATCTCCGGATTCATGGAAACAATTATGATAAATAAAGATATGGATAAGGAAAAAATTCTTGAATTTGTTGAAAGGTCTTTTAATCAAACAAAGAGATTAAATGCTTTGATCGATGATATTTCGATGCTTAATAAAATTGATGAAGCTAATAAACTATATGTAAGAAAAGAAATCGACCTAAAAATATTGATAGATAACGTTATTTCTGAAATGGAATTGAATTTAAAGAATCACAATATAAATATATCCGTATCTAAACTTGAAAGTTCGATACTTAACGGTAATAATGATCTGCTTGAAGCAATATTTAGAAATTTGATTGAAAACACTGTTAAATATGCCGGAAAAAATATTAGTATAAAAATAGAGAAATTTTCTAAAGATGAAAACTATCTACATCTGAAATATTCAGATAATGGTATTGGTATTCCTGTTGAACATCTGCCAAGGATCTTTGAAAGATTCTACAGAATCGATAAAGGAAGGTCCAGAGCTTTAGGCGGTACAGGTCTGGGATTGGCAATCGTTAAAAATGCTGTAAATTTTCATGAAGGTGAAATTTCTGTAAATTCATTGGAACAAGGTATCGAATTTACCTTTTCATTGAAAAAATAACACCTTGGTTTTTAGTATTTATTTCTTCCCCATTGAGGCTCACAGATTTGCCAAATAAAAATCGATTCTCCGAATATGCCAATATAACTTGATCATTATTCTCTGAAAAATATATCCTGCTATTGAATAATTTAATAACGTTACCAATAGAACTAATATTCAAAACTTCATAGTTTTCAGAAATAAAATCATTTCTTGGACTTACGATAAAACCTATAGGAATATCAAGTTCTGAAATTTTACCTTCATCCTTCATATTTTTATCTAGTAGAATGATATAATCCAATTTTGCAACATTACTTGCAAATAAGTAAGGCTTTATTATATTTTTCAGCTCTCTACCCTTCAACTTATCTAAGAATAAAATATTTTGCCCATCCAAGGTTGCAAAAGCAGAATTTCCATGATCAGTAGAAAAGCAATAGATATGATTCCCGGTGATATTTATGAAAAATGAAGATACTACTACTACAATAATCACTGACAATAGTAATACCTTTATTTTATGAGAATGAATAATGAAAATGATAACAATCAATGATAATAGTACGACTAGTTCAACTATATTTATCTTATAAATTATCTTCATAAAATTTATACCTGAAACAAAAGAAACTATTTCTAACATTGTTATAACTGTAGTATCAATTATAAATGCAACAAAATCTGAAAGAATAGGAACCTTATTAACGACGATCAAAATTATTCCCATAAGATAATTGAACCCTGTAATTGGAATTAAGATCACATTCGCAAAAATTGAGAATAAATTGAATTTACCGAAATAGTATAAGACTATAGGTAAAGTTCCTATTGATGCTGAAACTGATACAATAATACCTTTAATTATAAATGATCCTCTCCCTGCTTTTAGTATGAGGTTGTTGACAAAGCTTAACTCTGAAATAAATTTATAAATAATTACCAACGATAAAACTGCTGTAAATGATAGAATAAATCCCAGTTTAAATATTTGATTTGGATCTATTATCAGAGAAAATATACCTGCCGTAGCAATAATATCCAGAATCTTAATCTTTCTTTTCATCGGGAAGGAAAGAAGAGCTATTATACTCATTATCCCGGCTCTGATCACTGAAGGACTTGATCCCGTAAGTAAAATGTAGGATATTAATACTGTTGCAACAATTACCAGATGAATATTTATTCTATAGCCGAATATCCTTCTAAAAAATATCAGTATCAGTAGTAAGAATCCTACGTGCAAACCTGAGACCGCTAGTAAATGTATCGTTCCACTCTCTGAAAATTCCTTGATCGTACCCTTTTCTAAGCTTTCTCTGCTACCGATTATTATTGCATTCATAAAGTTTGCAGATTTGAAGGATAATCTTTGGTTGAATATATTTATAATCCCAGACCGGATGCTATGTATAATCTTTGAAACGCTGAATTTGGATTTATGGGAAATTACTTTGGGAGATAACATAAATCCGGAAATTTTGTTATTTCTTGCTATGTTTATTTCATCTTTTTCATAAAGATTCTTCGCTGCTACATACCTTTGAAATTTTCCACTAATGGCAATGCTGTCATTTTTTATATATTTATACGATTTATTTGAGTAAGTTGATACTATTATCGGTAATTTTATATTATCATCATCGACATAAAAATCATCTGCTTGAATAATACTAATTGAGCTAAATCTGAAATTTTTATGCTCTTTGATAGTTCCTTTTATTGTTACAACTTGACCGTCAAATTTTTCCAAGTTCTTATCCGAGTAATAGAATGCCATATTATGAATATTGAATAATATCATCCCTAACAAAACGGATAAAAAGATATATCTGTATTTACTCATGAACAATGGGACTATAGCTATTGGTGTTAATGATATGAAAAAAGAAAAATGAACATAAAACAATTTCGCATACAACAATCCGATAATAATAAAAATAAAGAAAATAATATTTGAAGGTCTTTTGGACATTAGTCCTTAATAAAACTAAAATACTCATAATTTTCCACTCCAATTTCTTTTATTTTTCCATTGATAAAATAGCAAAATAATCATATCATTCTACGAATGATCCGTTGATATAAACTATTAAAAATTAGGTATAGATTAGATATGAATACTCCACCTGCTAAAAAAGTAAATTATGATGAAAGCAAAATACAAACTCTATCATCTTTAGAGCATATCCGACTAAGGACCGGAATGTATATCGGTAGATTAGGCGATGGTAGCAGTTACGAAGATGGTATATATATTCTTTTAAAGGAAGTGGTCGATAATTCGATTGATGAATTTATTGAAGGTCACGGTAAGAAGATCGATATTTATGTTCATGATGAAAGGGTCATTGTTCGAGATTTTGGTCGAGGAATACCTCTAGGTAAACTTATTGATTGTGTCTCTAAGATAAATACCGGTGGAAAATTCAATAGTGATGTTTTCCAGTTCAGTGTTGGACTGAACGGTGTCGGAACCAAAGCTGTAAATGCTTTGAGTGGTCATTTTTATGTTAAAAGTGTTCGTGATGGGAAATATAAGGATGCAACTTACAGTAAGGGTGTATTCGTAAGTGAATCTGATGGTGTTACCGATGAGGAAAATGGTACCTATACTGAATTTGTTCCTGATAGAGAAATCTTTGATGACTTTGTTTTTAACCAGGACTACATAAAGAAAAGACTTTGGTATTACGCTTATTTAAATAGAGGACTTAAGCTATACATAAACGATGAAAAAATAACTTCATCTGGTGGACTTTTAGATCTATTAACTGAACAAGTTGAATATCCACTTTATGAACCTATTTACTATTCATCTAAAACTCTGGAATTTGTTTTTTCTCACATTGATTCATACGGTGAAAGCTACTATTCATTTGTAAATGGTCAATATACTAACGATGGTGGAACTCATCAGTCGGCATTCAGAGAAGCTATTTTAAAAGCTATTAACGAATACGGGAAAAAACAGTATGATGCTAAAGATGTCAGGGATGGAATCGTTGGAGCAATATCGATCAAGGTAAAAGATCCCGTTTTCGAATCTCAAACAAAGAACAAACTTGGAAATACCGGAATTAAAGGCAATATAATTTCTGAAGTTAAGAACTTTCTCATAGATTTTTTCTACAAAAATCAGGATACAACTGAAGCAATATTTATGAAGATCGCTCTAAATGAGAAGATCCGAAAAGAACTTAAAGCTGTTCAGAAAGAAGCTAAGGAACTGTCAAAGAGAACTTCGATCAGGATACCTAAACTTAGAGATTGTAAATACCATCTTAATGATATTCCGACTCAAAAGAATAGAGACAAATGGAGGGGTGAGGAATCCATGGTATTTTTAACCGAGGGTGATTCCGCTGCAGGTAGTATGATCAGCTCAAGAGATGTTGAAACTCAGGCTATCTTTGCATTGCGTGGTAAGCCGTTAAATGTTCAGGGAATGAAAAGAGATGCGATCTATAAGAATGAAGAATTGTACAATATTATCAAAGCAATGAACATTGAAGATGGTATTGACAACTTAAGGTACGCCAAGATTGTCCTTGCAACAGATTCTGATCCTGATGGTTTACATATTAGAAACCTATTACTAACATTCTTTCTACATTTCTATGAAAGCTTGATCATTAAAGGTCATATTTATATTCTGGAAACTCCTCTGTTCAGAGTTAGAAATAAGAAAGTTACAATTTATTGTTACAATGATACTGAAAAAGAAAAAGCTCTGACTAAATTAGGGAAAGCAGCTGAGATAACAAGATTTAAGGGTCTTGGAGAAATTTCTCCTAAAGAATTCGGGCAGTTCATTGGTAAGAATATGAGATTGATCCAAGTTAGCGTCGAACACATCAAGGATATCGCGGAAACTCTTCAATTCTATATGGGTAAAAATACACCCGAAAGAAAACAATTTATTATGGATAATCTCGACCAGGTCGTAGAGATGGTCGAGATATAAAAAATTACTATTGTAATTTTTTATAATCTCGGATTTCATGTTCATTAATAATGTTGTCCCAATTAAAGAACATTAACGCTACATCTTTAGTATTCCAGCAATATCTAATATAATTCTCCGGCATTCCTTCCGGTATATCTAACCCTTGAATACCTTTTTGCAAGAAACCACAATACTCTATTTCATCCACCAATAATCCAAAAAACAATTCAGAACTTGAATGTCCGTATAATATATGGCCAAGATTTAAAATTATAATTCTGCTTTCATTACCTATTTCAATTTCTCTACCCATTTCTGATTGAAGATTTAGAACAGGCATCTTTATTCCTTTAATTAAGATCTGATGCTTCATTTTACCTGATCCCAGAGGATAATCTGCCAATATTTTTTTAGTAGCAGGAATAACTTCAATAATTGAATTCATATTTTCAACCCAGTAAGCTCCACCTATCTTCATTACAAAATATGGAAAAGGTTCTTTGAATGATTTATCAGGTTCGATCATATTAAGATTCTTCTTATGCTTTGGCATTTCAAGTATATTTTGAATAGATTCACCGATCTTTCGGATTTCATCACAGAGGATATAAGCTTTAGAATTATTTACTCTTCTTGCTTCAAGTAAGGTATTCGTTCCCAGTATTCTAAGCATACTTCCAAGTTCTTTCATTTTGTCTTCGATTTCTTCGAATCCATAATTTTCGAACTTAACTTTTCCGAACACATCTCTTTCAAAAATCATAATGAATTTTTTGATCTCTCTTGATACTGCTCAAAAACTTCTTCCAAGTTGTTTTGCTTCCGCAGCAGTTATACTCAGCTCTAATGAAATATGATTAAGAATATTAATAATATTTTCAAGTTTCCATATCTTTTTTTCTTCAACAATACTCATCACTGTCTCCTTATTTTTATTGTTAAAAAAGTTATTCAAAACTAAGTTAATAATCAAGATAATAAAAAAAGGGAAGAAACCTTCCCTTTTTCAATAGTCTATTCTTTGAACTAGTCTAATTTATATACTTTAATACTTCCGTTCATTGATGAGATATTCATATTGCTCCTTCCATCACCTATCTTACCGTAAAACTTATTCTTCTTTTTAGTTTTTGAAATAATTTTATCGTTTTCAATTAAAACAGATCCGTTCATTGTTTCTGCTCTTAAACTAATATTAGCCTCATCATCAATGTATAATTTAACACTC
>WTAK01000448.1 GCA_013139625.1 Candidatus Delongbacteria bacterium
CTGATTATGCTTTTAAAAAACACAATCAATATGCTGGGTAATATTGATCCAGGTGCTTTTAGAGGAATGGTTTATTCCTCAGAGGGAACTCTGGGAAAGTATATGATGCCTTTTGCATATTTTGTAAAACCGAGTCTTTATGCCAGTGCTTTTATCTCAATAGCCGGTACATTACTTGGAAAACTTCCTAAAAAAATCTTTTTTATTTCATTTATAAATCTTCTGCTATACAGTATTTCGACATTAGGAAGATTTCCGATTTTTCTTGTAGTAATAGTGACTTTTTTGGGGTTTTATCTTTTGATTGGTCAAAAAAAAATTCAACTCAAATATATTTTTGGTATATTTCTGATGATATTATTCTTAGTATCTGTAAGTGCATTTAGAAAATCAGATCAGCCTATCAATTTATTTGCAATCATTAAAAATTATTCTGTATGGTATTTCACTGGCCCTTTCACTGCTTTTGACTATTTTTTAGATAATTATAAGGTCGGTGTTGATTATGATTATTCATATTTTAGAGGGTTCATAGCAGGCTTTGATTGGATTTTTACTCCTTTCATCAGAAAATTGTCAACAACTTATGAAAATATCAATAATTCTTATCATGAAATAACCGCATCATTCAGAAGTTTAGGTGGTGAAGCTTGGTACCATAATTCACACTATACGATGTTATATACATTTTATCGTGATGCTGGAGAATTTGGCGTTTTAATATATTCTTTTATTTTGGGAATGATAAACTCAGTTCTATATAATAAATTTCGCAGAAATTACTCAATTGTAAGTTTTTCAATGATATTAATCGTGCTATATGTAAGTTTGATGGGAGTTTTGAAATGGGAATTCCGATATTTGTGGAGTATCGGTTCTGTCCTGATAATAATATTTATTGCCCAGAAATTTGTAATCAGAAAGAAAAAGTTAAAATATGAAGTCTAATCAGCACCCTAGCATATCGGTAATAATGTCTGTTTATAACGGTGAACTTTATTTAAATGAATCTATCAATAGTATTTTGAAGCAAACATTTCAAGATTTTAAATTTATAATCACAGACGATTGCTCCACAGATAATTCTCTGAGTATTATCGAAAAATATATGCAAGACGATGATCGAATTATTTTAATGAAAAATAAGGAAAATTTTGGTCTGACAAAAAATTTAAATAGAATGCTGGCTATTGCGAGTGGTAAATATATTGCACGAATGGATGCTGATGATATTTCTTTGCCCACTCGATTCGAGAAACAATATGAGTATTTAGAAAAATATCCTGAGATAGGGGTTTTGGGAACAAATATTTCTTTTTTCGGGATTTCTAAGCATATTACTTCTTTACCAGTTGATAATGAAAAAATAAGAGTTGCTCTTCTTTTTGAGAATGTTATCATGCATCCGAGTGTAATGATAAGAATATCTGTCTTGACTGATAATAAATTAACATATGATGAAAGCTTTAAGATAAGTCAGGATTATGATCTTTGGTGCAGACTGCAACAAAAAACAAAATTCAATAATCTTAAGGATGTATTATTGAGATACAGGTTTGAAAACTATAACATAACTAATTCCACAAGCAAAGACTACAGAAACTCATATTTGAAACAAATATTCTCAAATCAGCTAAATACTCTTGGTATTGAACCTACAGATAAAGAACTTCTGATGCATATCGCTTTTTCGAAGGGTAAACCAATGATTTCTTTTGAGGATGTCATCGTTTTAAAGAAATGGTTATTAAATATTCTTCAATATAACAGAAAATATAAAATATATAAAGAGTCAACTTTAGAATACACAATATCTAGATATTGGTTCGTAATCTGTACTTCATCAACTAATCTCGGTTTTGGTATTTTTAAAAATTATTACACCCTTAAACTAAAAAACAGATATAAGCCAAGTTGTTTATTGTTTTTTAAATTTTTTATAAAATCATTGGTAAAATATGGTAAAAGATAACAAAAATAAAAAGATCAATGTCGCCCTCCTTATCAGAGATTTCAATATGGGAGGAATAGAAAAAGTAGCTGCGAACCTTTCTTGTATTCTTGCTAAATATTTCAATGTATTTGTGTTAATTTACAACACAAAATCATATTATGATATAAAAGGTAAGGTTATACAGCTTGATAATTTGAAAGATGAAAATTATTCACTACTGTCAAGGTCTTCTAGAAATATCTCTAGGATCCGTCAAATCAGGAAAATCGTTAAAGAAAATGATATATCTGTCACCATAAGTTTCGGCGTTAATCCAAATATGATAAATAGCCTATCCAAGAATAATAGCAAGACTATTTTGACTGTTCACAGCTATAAATCAGGTGAAGAAAAAGAAAGAGGTGGATTTCATAGTAAATTTATTAAAATGGTTATAAAGCATCTCTACCCTTTTGCGAGCAAGATCGTTGGTGTTTCTGAAATGGTTTGTAACGATCTTGAAAGAAATTTCAAGATCAAAAAACAGAAACTGAAGACCATATACAATCCCTTTATGCTAAACAATATTACATCATTGTCTAAATTACCTCTTGATAATGAATTTATTCACGATGGCAAAAAGGTCTTGATTACGGTTGGAAGAATATGTAAAACCAAAGCAATTTGGCACCTTATCAGAGCATTTGGTAAAGTAATTGAAGAAAGAGGAGAAAATGACCTTATTCTTCAGATTGTAGGAAATTCACATGACTCAA
>WTAK01000106.1 GCA_013139625.1 Candidatus Delongbacteria bacterium
ATTCAACACTGTGGCATAAACCTGCTCTGGCTCCTTTAACTTTATTCGCAGACATTGAGATACCAATACCTGTACCGCAAATAACGATCCCTCTGGCATTATTTTCAACAACAGCTTTAGCTACAGCTCTACCAAACTGGGGATAATCTACAGATTCTTCACTGTAACAACCAAGATCTTCTACAGAAAAATTATTACTTTCAAGATATGCTTTAACTATTTCTTTAAGTTCAAACCCACCATGGTCAGAGCCAATATATATTTTATCATTGTTGCTCACAAAAAACTCCTACAAAGTTTTAATAAATTCCCCAATATATTTCGCTTCGTCCCATTCCATATTTATCCACTTATAGCATCTTCTAGTTGGTTTCTCAGTAGATTTATTCTGGAAATAATCCATCTTTGAAGGAACCTGACCACCTTCTTTCATAGAGTGCATTCTTCTTGTATCTCCGGATTTTTCAAACAGGCCATAAGCAATAGTGAAAACTAATTTATCTTCATATGTTATATCTGCTTCACAAGCAACTACAGATGCAGTATATACTTGAGCCCAGATCTTATATGCATTTTTATTATTTCTATTTTTCTTTAGAGCTTTCTTACACTCGCTGCGAGCTTTTGAAAATAGCTTTTTCTCTTTGTATAATTTTGCTAAACTTAAATTATAACTTTCGTTATCAGAATCAAGTTCTATAGCTTTCTTATTATATATGATGGCCTTAGAAATATTATTTTTATTTATTCTGATAAGTTTTTTGATAATCTTTAAGTTTTTCGGATCAGCAACATGTACTTTAACGTAAAGCTTCGCAGCTTCAGCACTCATACCATCTTTATAGTACATATCAGCAAGTTTTCCCATTGTTTTAACATCTTCAGGATTTTTTTCGATGTTTGCCAAATATTTCTCAATTAGAACTTCTTTATCCATAAATAGAGCTGTAAGCTGAGTTGAAAGATTATTTATTTCTTCATCATCAGGATTTATTTCAAGATATTTTTCAAAATATTCGATAGTTATCTCAGCAATTTCTCCAATTTCGGGATCATCTTCATTCTCTTCTTTGAGTTGTTTGATCGTCTTGAAATAATATTTACCGAGTTTTTTATTATAATCATTGTTTTCAGGGTCAAGTTCAGCAAGTTTAAGAGAAATATCAATTGCTTTTTCTAACTCATCGCTAGTTGCATAAATATAGTCAAGCTTTATCATTACACCTTCATGATCAGATCTGAGTTCTAAAAATCTCTCATAATCTACTAGGGCAGAATCACTTACTCCAAGTTCTTCATATCCTGTACCTCTCCAATATAAAAGGATGTCTTTAGCATATTGAAAATTAGGATCAATCTCAAAAATATTGTTAATGTAACCTAACATTTCACGCCACTTTTTTTGTTTTTTCTTGGCTTGAGAATAACTAGAATATTTTGCAATAGTCATTTTGTCTTTATCTGTTAAGACTTTGTTCTCTACAGCTTCGACTTTTTCAACTTTCTTTGTTTCAACTATCTTATCTTCTTTAACTCCTGCTTGAGGTCCACAACTGGTCAAGAATGTCATTGCCAGTGTAACTGTCATAACAAAAATAATATTCTTCATTTTTCTCTCCGTACGTGTATTTTAATTATTAATCATTATATCTTTCTTTTTTCAACCACCAATTGTCGAATGAATTGAAATTTATTTGAAACTTTAAGATATTATCAACTAAGCTATCATTACTATCTGCAGATCTCGTAAACGTGAATCTAAGGTCAACGTTGGATCTATCTTTATTGTATGGTAGTTTAAAAGATAAAGTACCTGAAATGTCTGAAATGTCATTTAATTCATACTGATAAGGTCTGGATTCATATGAGAAGTATGCAGAATATATGATTTTCTTATAGTATGATTCTATTCTTTTCTTGGAAGGTTTAAACGAAAGTCCAATGACAGATCTGCTGTAGTTAGATAATGCATTATCATCAAAACCTAAGTTTAATCCATCATAACCTTTAAAAAAGTAATCATATGATAAATTATATCTATTAAAATCATAGGAAAGACCGGCAGAAAACTCAAAAGGCCATTCTACATCTGTAAGTTCATATTCACCTGAATCGATCTCCTCAATTATAGTACCGTAAGAAGTGGTACTGTTAGAACTTGTCAGCTTTTGAGCATAGGTTGATATCGGCAAAGAGAAATTACCACCAATATTCAAACCATATTTAGAAGTGTACAAACAAGATCCGCCAAATGTAACATGAAAAAATTGAGTCTTCTCTTTATTCTCAAAGTATTTTTCCCATTCGACAGTTTCATTGTCATCTTCGTAAGTTCTATACAGATATCTTCGATTTACATCATAGTTTCCGAATTTAGCCGAAAGATTTGTGCCAAAAGATATATTATCTATCTTTTTCCCGTAGATCAGTGACAAATTAGAGATACTTCCAACTCTAGTTTCCAACGTTTTGAGATAAGTATTTTCAAAACCTTCATCCAATGTTGCTTCACTTTCGGAAGTATTAGTCATATCAACAATGTTAGTTGGATAAAATGAGAATCCAAAAACACTTTTATCTCCAAAAGGTACCGCAAGAGCTATTTCATCAATTGAAAAATCATCGTAAGCAGATGTATTATCGTCAGCATCTGTTACATTGTTCATTGAGTAAGAAAATGATATAGAGAAAGTCGTATTTTTCTGATATGTCCATGCTGAGAAATTATGATTGGACTGAGATATAGAATCAATAACTGCAACGCCGGTCTTATATTTGAAAGATGGATCTATGTCACCCATTGAAATTGATGAGAAAACTGATGTTTCTGCAAATACAAAGCAAAAAGTTATAAGTGTAAGTAAAATAGTTGATTTTTTATTTATCATTTAATTATTCTCCGGTATCAGTCAATGTTATGTATGAAACTTTTATTTCCAAGCTGTCAAAGATCATATATCCAAAAGGTTGCCCCCAATTCTTAGAAGTGATATAAAATCCGTAATTGCTATCAGGATAACTGATCCACTTCTGCATTATCCTATCTGCAACCATCAAAGTAGTAGTTTCTACAGGTTCGATCTTATATGTCCATACATTCAAAGTGTCATACTCAAGTAGGGCAATATCAGTTTCCCAGTCAGAGTTCGTAACTTTATAAATACAAAGTTCATGATCTGTGTCATTATTTCTGATGTCACCATAGGCAGGGTCGATCAGTGTTGGATCAGAACTATCATTGTTTATTTCAAATCTGCCGGTAATAACAGTGGCATTTGTAGGAATTGAATCCAAGTCTATTTTGCAGATTATACCTTCTCCTGAAATTCCACCGATCTTAAATTTACTGTCAGTAGTATCAAGGCAAGCGCTTTCTTTTTTTGCAAAAGAAAGGTCAGTTGATAAATTGTTTGTGGTTTCGAGCACGAACAAAGAATCTGTTAGTCCATCATAAGCTAATACCGAATCCATTCTAAATCTATGAATTTTAGGTATGTAAGTATCAGAATTATTCCTTGAGGAATATAATTTTATGATAGGAGTTATTTCATTGCCCGGGTTTGAACGAATAAAAAAACCATTAAAATTTGTGTTAAGGGAATCTTCGGAGAACCATGACATCAATGAATCAGCATTAAGCTCGATCTTTATGCATTTGTTGGTCATATTGGTGTCAGGATTATCTACAAAATTCAATATAATTTCATCAGTTAATATCAACTGATCTCTAGCTATATCATTAGCATCCCAAGAGTTTACGACCCTGTAAACATCAAAAGGCTTTATCGCATTCATATCAAATATGGAATCATTGAATGCGGGCATTAAAATATAAGCTGAATCCAAAGTTGAATCAGTGTTGAACAATTCAAAATTCAATAATATCTCGCCGTAAGCAGTTGTATCAGTGCCGATGTCTGTTCCTAAATAGTAAAAATCGTCCTGTATCATATTCGAACTGTTTACAATAGTATTTTTCATCGCAATAGTTGTAAGTGTATCTGCATGAAAAGTAGGATCTTGAGGATCAAAAATGCCTGTTTCATCATATTTCTGCGAACATGAGATCAAAATCGCAAAAAAAGCAATACTGATGGATATAATAAATCTCCGGATGAATTTATTCAAATATTGTTTGTCCATTTATTAGCCTTTATTAGTTTCGTTAGGAATCATTTAAACTATGTGAGAACCTTTATGTTCTGAAATAAGTACCAATGAATCTCATTAATACATTATAGATACATAAAGCAACCTAAATATAAAACTGGTTATGAACTTAGTCAACCTAAAAAACGGGGGAAAGATTTAATGAAATTTATTAATAATTAGATTGCAATTAGAGTTTTGTTAGGGTAACTTTTATCTCTTAAATTACATTAAATTAAGGGTTGGAATGATAGATAATAAAAAACAAGAAGAAAATAGTTCACTTATTCTTAGAATCATTGGAATGCTGTTTTTTCTTTGGCTATTTTTGCTGAGTATTAAATTGCTGGGTGGAACTTTCAAACACTATTTTTCAGATGACACAGCCGATCTGATTAAGAATGCAACAGATAACCCGCTTGTATCATTATTTATTGGAATACTTGCAACAGCAATAATTCAATCCTCTTCATCAACGACCTCTATTATCGTAGCATTTGTTGGAGCAGGAACTCTATCTCTCCATAATGCAATACCAATGATAATGGGAGCAAATATCGGAACTTCAATAACCGGTATCCTTGTATCATTTGGTCAGATGAGAAATAAAATGGAGTTCAATAGATCTTTCTCTGCAGCAATAGTGCATGATTATTTCAATTGGTTCGCTGTTTTACTCTTCTTACCGTTAGAGATAATGACAGGTGTCCTAGAAAAAAGTGCAATATTCCTGACAAGTATTTTTATGGGCACATCAGGAATGACATTCAAGTCTCCACTTGATTCGGTTGTCAAACCTATCGCAAGAAGCATAGAGCATTTTGTTTCAAATATAATGGGGAATCAGACCATTGAAGATAAAATTCAATATGATGGAGCATTATTGACTGTCATGGTAATTTTATCATTGATGCTTTTATTTGTAGCTTTGAACTATATGTCTGCCATAATGAAGAAACTTCTGATAGGTAAGTTTGAAAGGATAATTCATAAATATGTTTTCAATCAGGCTACAACAGCTTTATTATTCGGAATATTATTTACAGTATCAGTACAATCGTCTTCGATCACTATATCTGTAGTAGTACCATTAGTCGGAGCCGGGATATTGAGCATGGAGCAAATATTCCCTTATGCTGTCGGAGCCAACATAGGAACAACTATCACAGGTATTTTGGCCGCATTAGTTACAGGTAGCCCGGCTGGTATTTCAATTGCATTAGTGCATACATTGTTTAATATCTTTGCAGCAGCAGTATTCATCCCATTAAAGGCATTACCTATCGGAGCAGCAAACTGGTTTGCATCAAAGGCGGGTGAAAATAAACTCTGGGCAATCGGTTATGCTCTAATAGTATTTTTCATCATACCATTATTAATAATATTTTCATAAATTATAAAAAACGGAGTTCATTATGTTTAAACAATTTTTCAACCTTATAAAAAAGCAGGACCTATTGACACAAGCTTTAAATGATTCGTATGAGATGTCATCAATAGCCATGGAAATGTTTAATTTAGTTACTGAAATGTTATTTGCGGATCTAAATGCTAAAGTATCTGATGGCGAAGTTGAAGAAGTTAAAAAGAAGGATTATTTATTAAATCATTTTGATCGATCTATAAGAAAAAAAGTATTTGAGCATGTTATAGTAAATGAAAAGCCTGATCAAGAATTATATACATCGCTTACATTGATCACGATAGTTCAAAATCTAGAAAGACTTGGGGATTATAGTAAGAATCTAAATGAAATAGCAGAGATTAAACATGTGATGAAAAGCCATGCGTATAACAAATTGGTAGAAGATTATTCTAAGGTATTGAAGAAAATGTATTTGGACACATTCAAATCATTTAAAAAAGCAGATGTGGAGCTTGCGACAGGTGTTATAGATGAACATTTTAGATTTAAAAACGAAATTGATGATAAATTGACCGAGTTAGCGACTAAAGAACCTGATACAAATGTGAATTATGTTACTTACGCATTAATACTTAGATACTTTAAAAGGATCAGCGCTCATTTGATGAATATTGCAACTTCAATAACGAATCCAATAGATAAAATCGGGTATTATGTTGGAGATGAAAACGTGATAAAAGACGATGAATGATTGAAAAGAAAAAATTTTTAGGATTAAAGTCAACCACACAGATATTCAAGATCTGTAATGAATTAGAATTACAGAGAAATATTCTACTATCAGGAAAAGAGATAGGTATCTCTCTCTTACAGAATTTTTCAGAATATTTACTAGACTCTCAAAGAAACGATATCGCAATAAATATTGAAAACATCATATCAGAGAAAGACAAACGTTCTCAACTGGAGAAGATACATTTTCTATTTCATGAGCTCAGAGAAGAAGCAGGTTATCCTATCTCCGAAAAACAATTTATAAAAAGCTCTAAAGACAAGGTTGCTTTATCTCAAGTAAAGAAAACCGATCTTGTCATCGTCCTCGAAAACCTCAGGTCAGCATTTAACGTTGGATCAATAATCAGATCAGCAGAATGTTTTGGAATTAAAGAGATCATTACAACAGGAATTACACCCCAGATCACTGATAAAAAAGTTATTAAGACGGCTAAAGATACTGGAAAAAATGTTTGTTTTAGTTTCAGGGAAGATATCTTAGAGGTTATTCAGGAACTTAAAGATCATGAATACACTGTTATAGGTGCTGAAACAGGGGAAGGGAGCATTAGCTTAAGTAAGTATCAGTTTCAAAGTAAAACAGCTGTGATATTCGGTAATGAGGAGATCGGTCTAACTCAAAAAGCTGTTAATCTATGTGATGATATTGTTGAGATAGAGATGAAAGGATTAAAGAATTCATTGAATGTTTCAAATGCGGCTTCGATATTTTTATTTGAATATAATAGACAGATGTAGAGACGTAGCACTGCTACGTCTTTACATCTTCAATATTTCATTGATCAGAGTATCAACCACCTCTTTCTGAGGTATTTTTTTTACGATCTGACCTTTTATAAAAAGTAGAAATTCATTTTTTCCACCGGCAATACCGATGTCAGCTTCTCTAGCTTCACCAGGACCATTCACGGCACATCCCATAACGGCGACATTCAGATTAGCTTTTATCTTCAATTTCTTAAGTTTATTTTCCAATTCCTCAACAGTATCAGCAAGATCAACTTCAGTTCTACCACAGGTAGGACAAGAAATTATATTTATTCCACCGCTATGAAGCTTAAGCGATCTTAAGATCTCTCTTGCAGTATAGATCTCCTGATCAACATCTCCAGTTAAAGAAACTCGTATAGTATCACCAATACCCTCGTTTAGAAGAATTCCCATACCAACTGCAGACTTAATAGAACCTGTGAAATAACTACCTGCTTCAGTTACACCGAGATGCAAAGGATAGTCATATAATTTGCTAATCAAACGGTAGGAATCTACCATTAGCATAACATCAGATGATTTC
>WTAK01000064.1 GCA_013139625.1 Candidatus Delongbacteria bacterium
TATTATGGATCCTCAGACAGGAGAAATACTTGCAATGTCCAGTTATCCTAATTTTGATCCGAATAACCCTGGTGAATATGGTGCTTTCGAAAGAAAAAATAAGGCAATTACCGATATTTATGAGCCGGGATCAACATTTAAAGGGTTAACAGCCGGAATGTTGTTTGAAGAGGATCTTGTAGATGAAGAAGAAATGTTCTTTTGCAGTAATGATGGCATTGATATAGGTAATAGAACTATAAAAGATTCGCATAAAAATGAAGAAGAAAATATGACGTTCAGAGAAGTTATTGCTCGTTCAAGTAATGTTGGTACTGTTAAAGCAGTGCTAAAAATGGATGATAGTAAATTCTATGAATATCTAAGGTCATTTGGTTTTGGTGATAGGACGGATATTAAACTGACCGGAGAAGTTAAAGGGATCTTACCTAAGTTAAGAAGATGGAGTAAAACATCAAAGCCAACTATGAGTTTTGGACAAGGTGTTGGTGTTACTCCTTTACAATTGGCATCAGCATATTGCGCTTTAGCAAATGGTGGAAAATTATTGAAACCTATGTTAGTAAAAGGCGTTATTGATAAAAACAACAAAGTAGTTAAAAGATATGATCCACAAGTGATCAGGCAAGTATTCTCTAAAAAAACATCTTCTCGCGTAAGAAAATTATTAAGAGGTGTTGTAGCAGAAGGCGGGACAGCAACTCAAGCTGATATTCCAGGATTAAGAGTAGCAGGCAAGACAGGGACTTCTCAGAAAGTGGTAGATGGAAAATATTCGAAGAAAGATTATGATGCTAGTTTTATAGGAATGGTACCCTATGACGATCCAAGACTTGTATGTTTGGTCGTAATAGACTCCCCGAAACCATATCACTGGGGTGGAATGGTGGCAGGACCTGTATTTAAAAATATTATCGAAAGGATCTATAACGAACATCAGTCAAAAGTATTCATTGATGATAAGAACTTAGTCAGTTACAAAGACATTCCTGATCTATTAAATAAAGATAAAGAACACGCGATAGATCTATTGAAAGAAAAAGGTATTAGCTACAAATATATTGGAAGTGGTGATATTGTATCATATCAATCCAAAAAGCCATATGCGCTGATATCTCCAACAGATACATTGATAATATCCGATAGGTTACCGGATCTGGTAGAGGAGAGCATTGATCTGGTTCCTTCAGTGTTAAATTTATCACTGAGAGAAGCTGTCAACAAGATGCATAAAGCCGGTATTGAAACAAGAATATTTGGTGCGGGGAATGTGTATGAGCAATCTTTGAATTATGGTATAAATGAAACTACAACTAAGATATGTAGCTTATACTGCAAACCTTTAATTCAGAAAAGTAAATTAACAGCCAAAAGATAAATTATGAAATTAAAAGAACTTTTAGAAAATATTGAAACATTGCAAGTTGATAATTTTGCAGATATTGAGATCAAGCATGTGATATCTGATTCGAGAGAAAATTTTAAAAATTCGATCTTTATTGCGGTAAAAGGTTTTCAAAGTGATGGTGTTAATTTTTCCAAAAGTGCTATTGAACATGGTGCGGTTGCAGTTGTTTATGAATCTGAAATTGATAACAAATTAGATAGTATAGTATATATAAAGGTAAAAGATGCAAGATCAATACAGTCTAAGATAGCTTCATTAGTTTACAATACTCCATCAGATCATATTCAATTGATAGGTGTTACAGGAACAAATGGTAAAACTTCGTTTGCTTACATATATAGACATATCATAAATCACTCAAAGAAAAAATGTTGCCTAATCGGAACTACTGAATATGATCTTGGAAAAAGAAAATTCGTTCCTCAGAGAACGACTCCGGATGCAGTATTCCTGCAAAGGTATTTGAATGAAATGGTGGATGCCGGATGTAAGATGGCTGTAGTAGAAGTTTCATCTCATGCTTTATCTCTGAAAAGAGTGGAAGATGTTAAATTTGATATTTCAGTTTACACGAATTTAAGTCAAGATCATCTGGATTTTTATAAGAATATCGAAGATTATGCGAATGCGAAATCATTATTATTCTCAGACCATACTAAATCTAATGGCGTCATAATTCTCAACAGAGATGATGATCATTTTTCTTTAATGAAAAGTAAATCTATAGCTGAAGTAATAACTTATTCAATGATAAGAGATGATTCAGATCTATTTATAAGGAATATAGAACATTTGGCTAACGGGATGAAAATAAGCTTCAAGATGTTAGAGCAGGAATTTGAGATGATCACTAATCTAACCGGTGATTATCAAGCTTATAATATTGCGGCAGCTATTTTGGCAGCTAATAGGATCGGCGTAAAGATACAAGATATCTTGGCATCTTTTAAGCACAATATCAGTATCCCCGGAAGAATGGAAATGATCAAAGATGATAAATGTAAAATATTTATTGACTATGCACATAGCCCAGATGCTTTAGAAAGATCACTTAAAAGTATTAAAAATTTTGCAGAGAAAAGATTGATCACTGTCTTTGGTTGCGGAGGTAATAGAGATAAAGATAAAAGACCACTGATGGGTAAGATAGCTACTGAATTATCTGATCATACTATTATTACTTCTGACAATCCCAGATATGAAGATCAGAATATTATTATTTCATCGATCTTAGAAGGGATTAGTACTAAGAATTATGAAGTTATCCAAGATAGGAAAAAAGCAATTATTGCAGCTATAGATCAAGCGGAAGAAGGTG
>WTAK01000013.1 GCA_013139625.1 Candidatus Delongbacteria bacterium
AGTTCATATCTTTGACAGTATTCTTAACAACTTTATAAGTGTCCGCTGAATCATATATCACAAAGTTAGAAGTATAACCTATTCTCTCAGCATATTTCCTCAAAATTCCTGCACAGATAGAATGAAAAGTACCTGCAATAGTCATTTTGCCGAAATCACCGACTCTTTGGATAATCCTACTCTTAAGTTCTTTTGCAGCTTTATTCGTGAAAGTAACAGCTACGATCCCATTTGGATCAGCCTTCTTAGATAATATGATATTTGCGATTCTTTCAACAAGAACTCTGGTTTTTCCACTACCGGCACCTGCTATAATAAGCAAAGGTCCGTCAATATGGTTGACTGCTTCCTGTTGTTTTGAATTAAGTTTAAATATTGGTCAACTCCGCTTCGATCTCAACATCCCACCATTTCTCTGAATTCTCAATGTCCTCAGATGAAGAACTTAAAACCTTGTGCTTTAATATCTTACCTGCAGGTATCAATTCAGCCTTTCCTTCTTTCTCGATAACTTTGAATCCGAATTGCCTTAAAGCATCTTCTTTAGCATCGGCTAAAGCTTTTTCTTCTGTTTCACCCCAACCTTGAGCGATGATCTTGTGACTTTCAACTTCCAAATTGTCAGTGGAAGTATTATTCTTGTCATTCTTCGTGCATGAAATAAACAAAGCTAAAATAACCATTAGCAGAATAGTAGTTACTTTCTTCATTTTCTCTCCCTCCAAATTTTTCTTCTATATTTATCAAATTTTTTCTTGTCGTTTATATGTCCATTCAAAGTGGAATTGAAGTAATGACCACCATCTCCTCTTGCAACCATATATATGTATGGTTTATCCGCAGGTTTTACAGCAGCTTCGATACATGCGAATGTCGGGTTGTTTATCGGTCCTGGAGGTAAACCCTTGTACTTATAGGTATTGTACGGATTGTCGATCTTTATATGCCTTTCTCTGAGCCTTGTCGGCTTGTCTAAGATATATTGAACTGTCGGATCTGCTTGTAATAACATTCTTATCTTTAATCGATTATTGTAAACAGCACTTATATCATAAACCTCTGATCTATCCATTACTTCACCCTGAATGATCGATGCCAACGTGATTATCTCGTGAAGCGACATTGTATTATTTGAAATTTCTTTCTTTATCGAATCTAATTTGTTAAAAGTATTGCTGACCATTCTTCTGATTATCTCTTCAGCTTGATCATTTTCATTTAGATTATATGTTTCAGGGTAGAGGTAACCTTCAAGATCATTAGCTTTGATATTGAATTCTTTCAGCAGGTCTTTATTCTTTGTTAACTGAACAAATCCGGCTGAGTCAATATTCATTCTCTTCTTTAGAATACTTGCGATCTCTCTGATCCTCAATCCTTCAGGGATAGTGATATTCCTGGTTAAAATACCTTTTCTAGTAAGAAATATTGCAAGTTCTTTGGTTGTGAACGACTTATTCTTAGGAATATAGAACCTTCCATATCTAAGTTTGCTATCCAAATTATAGTATTTTGCAACAAATTTAAGATCAAACACTGAAACATCTATTTTATTTTCCTGAAGGATCTCTGCTATTTGCTTGATAGTAGAGTTCTTAGGAACTTCGAACATGAATGAACTTCTTTTCTCCACAACAACCTTATTTATAACCTTCAAATCCAAAATTATGAATAATGCTGATACCAGTATTAAAGCTACAGCTATGATATTTAAAACGATTAATCTTTTTTTCATCTATTCTTCAAGTTCCCTTATCATTTTTTCGATCTTTTCTTCTCTGGCATATTTATCACTTAAAACTTTGATCAGCTCATAAGATGTGAATTTCTTATTTCCTTTGGCATCTATGTCAAATACAACTTTACCTATCTTTTCTCCGTCATTTCCATTTTGAACATAAACCTTGTTATCCACTAATCTCGGATGATAAAATTCTATATCTTTATGCCCACCGATCAATAGGTCAAAACCATTCACATGGTCTAAAGTCTTTACGATACCCTCTCTGTTCAAGTGAGCTAATACTACCACAAGGTCAGATTCCTCATTTAATTTTTTTAAAGTATGTCTGAGTTTATCAAAAGCTTTATCAACAATAACATCATCGACAACTATTGCTTCTGATCTGATTAGATACCTGAACCCAGTGTTGAAATTTACACCTGTGACACCTACTTTGAGTCCATTTTCAAGTGTGATTATCTTGTATTCTTCAATTTTAAGTTCTTTATCAGAGAAACTTAGATTTGTGGAAATAAATGGTAGTTTGCCATTCAACTTACTCTTGTAAAAGTTCATTCCATTGATAAACTCCTGATCACCGGGGCAAATTGCATCATAGCCTAGAAGTGGATATACCGCAGCCACGATATCATCGTCATTACTTGAACTGAATTGATTAAGAATATCACCTGTATCAACGAAAATAGTATTAGGTTGCTCAACTCTTAAGCTATCGAATAATGTTTTTCTCTCAGCAAGACCGCCGAGCCTTTCTACAGGTCAACCACAATCCCTGTAGTATCCGTTATTACTACCTGAAAACACGATGCTTAATTGCTTTGCAAAAATCCCACTTGCGATAAGTACTATGAGTAATATTAGTGCCTTCTTCATTTCTACTTCTATTCTTAAT
>WTAK01000027.1 GCA_013139625.1 Candidatus Delongbacteria bacterium
GCTTTATCTCCTGAATGATATATTAATGGATAATTGTCAACAGTATCTTCAAAAGTGTATATACTATAATCTTGTTTATATGATATCTTTTTATTCTCTAACCTAAATAGTTTCTCCAATTCACAAAAGCAATTCTCAACATAAAAGGTAGTTTTATTGTCCACATTAACTAAATCATTAACTATTAAATTGAACTTGTTAGTGAAATTTTCATATTCGTCCTTTTCCTTATACGAAACAAAACAACGAACTCCATCTCCTTGATTAATATCGAATAATTCTTCATTGACATTTTCAATATTAACATTTTGACTTCTATTAAGATCGCTAGTTATTTCATCATTGACAATAGGATGTAGATATTCGCCTGGCAAGGTATTATCTCGATAAAAATGGCAAATCAATTCCTTCCATTCTAATATTTTAATTTCACCATCAACTCTCCATAATTTCTGATATGAAAGATTTCTACCTTGTTTAGATATGTCAATTTCTAATCTTTTCAATATATCACCTGAAGAATATCCTCTTATAGCACCATCTAAATGTATAGGTAATTTGCTTTCTTTATCTACCATAGAATGTACATATCTACAACCATAATTAAAATCATGTTGGTCTAATTTTTGATTAGATATCTCCTCACACTCAAGTGCATACTTTCCATCTTGTTCATACCAAAAAAATTCTGTTCTTTCAATCCCATGAAAAAATTTCAAATTACCTTCAGCTTCATGACAAGTGACACCACTATTTATTTTACTTATATCATTATCAAATTTTGGACCCCACCAATATTCAAATTCTAAAGGATTTTTATATGTACTTTTTAATCCGATCAAGTCTAAATCCAATGCAATTTTAACTTCTGAATTTACTTTACTAATTTCGTATAATTTAGTTAAAAAATCATCGTTATAATTGTTTAACCTTGATAAACTTCTTCTAAAATAATGATGTGCAAAAATAATCAATTCACCTATTTCGAAAACACCAGGGGCATAATAATTTAAATTCTTTAATGAAATCAACCCCTTTTTATCTTGACTGTTAAAAAGTTTTGGAAATTTTCTTAAAACAATATTTTTATCAATAACTCCATCAAATCCAAAATTACAAAATTTCGCTTCTTCAGTTAATTCAATGCTCACTTTATCAATGACTATTTGGAGTTTTTCTTCTGATAGATTAAAATGAATTTGACCTATATATTCTTCGTGTTTTTTCTTGATTTCTTCAATATCTTCTACACATTCAGGTTTATTTATCTGTCCTATCAATGTACATATATCAGGTTCTAATAACAACCCCATCCCTTTTATCCAAGCAAATGGTCTTTTCAAATCGTGCGAAATGCAAGATGGAATACCTTCTTTCCAAATTTGATGTAAAGAAGATTCTAATGTCTCAATTGAAAATTTGATATCTTTTCTATTTAATAAGTCGTCATTTAATGAAATTATTTCTATTTTCATTTTACTCCTGCGCAATTCATCATAAGTAGTGTTTGTATTTAAAATAATTTATATTTATTGTAAAGTAAATATCTATATTTCCACATTCTAGTCACTCTTAATTCCAATATCTAGGATTAACGAAATTCCGTAATTACTATAACAACCAATTTGAAATCAAATTATAATTAGATAATCTACATAAATATTAAACCGAGTAAATTACTTAATGCTTCTAGCTCTTTTAACTTCAATACTTTCATCTTCCCATACAACTGTAACATCTTTACTTAAGAAAGTTTCTTCTATAAATTTCTGTCGCTCAATTGACTTGGGTCTTTTGGGAAATATTATCCCTATAGAAATAGTCTTTTTTAATCCTGTTGGAACATATTCACCACCATCGAACTGAGATTCAAGATATCCATGAATTTGCCTTGCTTGTCGATTAATGTTCCTTCGAACTGCAACTTCAGTCATTTTATCCCAATCTGATGCTTTTATTTCAACAAGAGCACCACATCCATTAGGATCTTCAGTATCAACTAAAATATCTATTCTACCTTTTCGAGAATTTCTCTTCAGTATAGTTTTCTCAGACATAACAATACCAGAGGACTCTAACTCCCATTGCTTTTGTATCTTTTTGTGGAATGCTTTACCACGTATAAGTTGCTCAGGCTCTTTTTTCTTTTTCATAGAGATATTCTTTTAATCAAACGAATTAATGTGCATTATGAAATGATCTTCTCCTAAATTTGTGATCTTTTCAATATTTAGGTTATTAAAATCAACTTTATAAACAGCACCTTCGTCATCAACTAAATCATTTTCACCATAAAAATAGAAAATACTATCACTATAAGACTGTAAAGAACCATAATAGTTACAATCCTCTATAAGAACAGAATCTACTGGATTAAAGTTAATATCCATCAATTTTATGTAATCATTATTTTCGCTGATAACAATCTCATCATTAATAAAACATAAATCACCTGACATATCTAAGGAGTCTAATTGTTGTGAAGAAAGATCATAAAATTTACAATTTGACCAAGAATTTATGTAAAATTTCCCATCATTGAAAATTGGTTTTGAAGAATATCTGATATCATTACAAACATCAATAATCAAATTTTGTTCTATATCATAAACCTTTACTAGATCTAAAA
>WTAK01000474.1 GCA_013139625.1 Candidatus Delongbacteria bacterium
AAAATACTATCAGGAATAGAAACAATGAAATCCTAGATCTCATACAAGATTCCGATTGCATGTGAATATTCTAAGTCGAAATGGTATGAGAGTGCGTAAGAAAATTGATAATTTAAAAAATTCATTGTAAAACCGGTGTTTAAACTTTTTGGCTCAAAGTTGTAACCCATTGATAAACTTAAATACTCAATTGGTGTATAGCTGATACCGGTTTTTATATTTGCCTTGTACCTATCATCTTTTTCTATCCCCAGATAAACATCAAAAATATCAGTCGGAGAATAATGAAAATTCAAGAACATTTCTAGTGGAATATCAATGTTCTCAGTTTCATAGGCATATAAGTTCTTTATTGAGCAAAGACCTTCAAAATTATCGAATATTTTGTAAAAAGCAGAAATGTCTAAGCCAGCTGAAAGAGTATTTTCAAATTCTGTGTGAAGATAAAATAAAGATAATCCCGGACTAATGCTAAGATCCTTCAAGTTGAACAACGATGCTGAAAGTTGTAATGTGTTCTCTCTGTAGGTACTATTGCCAAAATTGATAAATCTAATAAAAGAACTTGTACCAATAATTTTCGCTTGAATAGATACATCTTCACGAGATATTTCAGAAAGTCCGTATGGATATAAATAATTCAAACTTATATATGTTTTCTCTGTATTTAAATATGGTATTGATGTATCACCGGTCTGAAAACCTGAGATATTCCCTGATGCAATTGTATTTGGAGAGATCGTTATATTTTCGAAAGAGGCAAATAATATCTGACTATAAAAAACTCCAAGTATCAAAAAAATATAACTTATTCTCAAACTACTCTCCTTTAGGATGTGCTTTCTTATAAATTGCTTTTAATCTTTCCAGTGAAACATGAGTATATACTTGCGTAGTAGATAAACTTTCATGTCCTAATAATTCTTTTACTGCCATGATATCCGCACCTTGATCCATCAAATGAGTTGCGAAAGTATGTCTTAAAATATGAGGTGAAGTCTTATTTACTGTTGCTAACCTTTTTAATTTATCTCTGACGATCCTCTGTATCTGCCTTTTTGATAAATGATCCCCATTCTGTGAGATAAAAAGGTAGTCTGTTTCTTTGCTATTTTCAGAGAGAACAACCTTTCTGAACTGTAAATATTTTTTATTCTTATCTTTTATATAATCTGAAATCGGTAGGATTCTTTGCTTAGAACCTTTTCCAATAACTGAAATTGTTCCTTTGGTATAATTTATCGTATAAACTGTAATATCGTAAAGTTCACTAAGTCTTATACCTGTGCCATAGAAAAATTCAAACATCAAGCTTTCACGAGCAGAAAAGAAATCTCCCTCATCAAAACTCTCCATAATCGTTTTCATTTGAATGCTACTAACGAATTCAGGCAATCTTTGCTCTGTTCTAATAGAGCTTATAGTTGAACCAACATCTTTGTCTATGATATTGTTACGGAACAAATAATTGAAAAAGCTTTTAAATGATGCAATTCGCCTGTTATAAGTTTTCTTTGAAAGTTTTTTTATAATTAAATTTCTTAAGTAAGGTCTAATCTTCTCTTTTGTAAGCTCTTTAATATTAAATTCTTCTGCGGATTTCTTTTCAATAAAATTTAATAGATCTACAAGATCAGTCCGATACGATTTTATCGTATTATCTGAATAGTTCTTCTCATTCTTTAAATATTTTAAAAATTCTTCTATAAGATCTTTCATTATGCTCAGCTATATTTGTTGAAACATAATAATACTTAATCTTTGTAGATAATACAAAGCAAAAAGAATTGAATTTAAAAGGCTAATGATTTAATTAATTTTCACTTTCGTATTTCAATCTCTCCAAAATTTTAGAATTAACCTTATCCAGTTTAGAGAAAGCAAACCACTTCTTACCCAAATCTTTAATAGATGCTCCGATATGATATATCTCTTCCTCATCAAGAATTAAAAAACGATCATGAGAATTCTTAAATTGCTTTATCTCAATAGTGGGATACTGTTCATTGTATTTTTTAAGACTAAGTTCTAGCTTTTAGAGATCTTCTTAGTATAAATAACAGCTTTGCAATTCTTTTCTCTTTCTGAAAGAAGCAATAGAACTGTTGCATCAATATAATTATCTATTAAAATAATTGAGTTTTCGGCTTGTTTAATTAATTTTGATACAAGTACATAGGCATCAAATGTTTGACCATCAAAGAAAATTCCTTGTTTTGGTTTTAAATCGTTACTTTCCAAAGCTGAAAATACCTTATCAAATTTTTGATCTGTCTCAATCTTGTATTCTAATTGTTTTAAATCGATATTGTCAAGTCTTTGAAATATCTTGGTATTAGAATTAATAAATTTACGCATTTCGATAAAAGCTTTTACTACCTGAATATTTATTATTATAGCCTTATCACTCCTGAGTACAGATGAAAGCATGACTACTCCATGTTCTGTAAAAACTGTTGGTCTTATTCTTCTTCCTCCCCAACTTGAAATCACAATTTGTGATTTCAAGTTTTCGATTTCATCGGGAGTCATCTTGAAACAAAATTCATCTGGAAATCTGTCAATATTTCTTTTTACAGCTTGATTTATTATTCTTGTTTCTACTCCATACAGCTCCGCCAAATCTTTATCGATCATTACCTGACAATCACGAATCGTAAATATCTTTTCTTTTAAACTTACTCCATCAAACTTTTCAATTTTATTTTTCATATTTTCTCCTTATTTTAGCGCAATCAGTTGTGCCTGTAAAAGAAAGATACAATAAGCAAAGTATCATATAGTGACCCTTTGCTCGAAAAATAAATATTTTATTTGGGAGATTTATATTATATAAAAAAAAGGAGCAGAATTTTCTGCTCCTTTTTGTCTGCGGGGAACACAGGATTCGAACCTGCGGAAGGGTTGCCCCTTCAACAGTTTAGCAAACTGCCGCTTTAAGCCTCTCAGCCAATTCCCCGTTTTCAAGGAATCAAGAGTTTGAGCTCTTGAATTCTTAATTTTTAATCTATTTAAACAAGAGTGTGATTTTCACCACACTCTTGCTTTCGCGGCGGAGGATAAGGGACTCGAACCCCCAAGGGCGCAAACCCGGCGGTTTTCAAGACCGCTGCCTTACCAATTAGGACTAATCCTCCGTTCTCATGGAAATAGCTCCACTTTTTGAGAATGCAAAGATAACGTATTTTTTATGCCTTGTCAAGAAAATTTGCGGTCTTAAAATATATTTATATCAAATGTTTTTATTTGTTATAAGTTTCCAAAATAATTACATTGCAGACATATGAAAAAGATCGAACATATTTATATTCATATTCCTTTTTGCCAAACAAAATGCCCTTATTGTGATTTTTATTCAATATCATCCAATGACGAATTATTGAAAAAGAAATATGTGAAAAAACTTCTCGAAGAACTAGAATTGTATAATGATATAATAGCTTCGGATATTAAAACAATCTACATCGGCGGAGGAACTCCTAATTCACTTAGCATTGATAATTTAAAAGAATTATTATCAGGCTTGAATAAAAAAATTAATGTCAGCAAAAAAGTTGAATTCACAATTGAAGTTAACCCCGGATCTGTCACTGAAGAAAAGTTGAAATTATTTAAGCAATTTGGCATCAATAGACTATCAATTGGCTCTCAATCATTTTTGATCAATGAATTACGAACATTAGGTAGAACTCATACTCCTCAAGATATATATAACACTTTTCATACTGCGCGAAAATTAGGATTTGAAAATATTAATCTAGATCTGATCTTTTCAATACCGGGTCAAACTATCAATTCTCTGATCTACTCGATCAATAAACTGATGGATCTCGACCCTGAACACATATCTGCATATATGCTTACTTACTATGAACGAACAAAATTTCATAAACTGTTGCAAAATAGAAAAATAAAGAAAATTGATGATGACATTGAAGGTGAATACTATGATATCGTTAAGGAAGTTTTCAGGATACATGGTTATGATCACTATGAATTATCTAATTTTTGCAAACCAAATAAAGGGTCAAAGCATAACCTGAACACTTGGGATTTTGGCAATTATATAGGACTGGGAGCTTCAGCTCACTCTTTTTTTAATGATATCCGATGGTACAATGATAATGATGTAAAAAAATATGTCGATCTTAAATTTACAAAATATCCGAATAAAAACTCTTTGAGCTTACAGGATAAAAAAAATGAATTTATTATGCTGGGATTAAGAAAGTTGAACGGGATCAATCTTGATAAATATAAAAATATCTTCAAAAATAATATATTTATCGATTTTTTAGAAATGGACAAACATATTAACAATGATTTTTTGATTTTGAACAAAAAGAACCTTTATATCAATCCTGAACACATCAACATCTATAATACGATCGTATCTGATATTTTGTTAGATTGATATTAAATACGTGAGCTCAGAAATAGAACTCACGCTAAAAATGAAAACTGATCCTGATCTTTTACTTACCTAGATCTCATAATCCACAACATGATGATCCCCTGTAACATTATCGATATATTCTCTTACCAATAAATGTTTAGGATGCCCCATGTAATGTGCTAGATCTTCTCTACTCTCAAATTCTGAGTAAAGAACAATGTCACATGCTGTTGAAGAATTAGAAAAGTTTACACCAACCTCAAACTTTTTGATCTCAAAAATATTAGGTTTCAGGCTTTCCAGTCTTTTCTTTACTTCCATTGCATTGCCTATTCTCAATGCAAGATCAGAGTCTTTTTTCATACTCCACATTACTATATGTTTGATCAAATTACCCTCCTGTTTTAATTAATGCCAATTTCTATTTACCTTTTTTATCGCCCCAGATCAACTTATGCAACTGTATCTGATAACGAACGGTCAAACCATCCTTCAATAGCTTTTCAGCTATCTGTTCATCTGTGATCTCAGAGCCAAAGACTCTTGATACTAGTATTGATTTACTTTCTTCTAAATGGTTTTTTATAATTATATCCTTCATTTCATTATAATCAAAAATACTTGATAAAACAAACTTTATTTCATCTTTCTTTCGTATCAGGTTTAAATTTTTAGCTAAAAAAGTTCCTCCTTCACCTGAACCTTTTAGTTTTATATCAATTATCTTCACAACTTCTTCAGGAATATCTTTTACTAAAATTGATCCGTTGGTTTCTAGCAGTATTTTGTAATCTTTTGATAGTAAATGTTCCATTATTGGAATTAATTTATTTTTTTGTAGTAAAGGCTCTCCACCCGTAAATTCCACCAGCTTAACATTGAATTTTTCAATGATTGAGATTAATGCTTCCGCAGTATATTCCGTACCTTCATCATAAGCGTATTGCGTATCACACCAGTCGCACCTAAGATTACACCCTGTCAACCGAACAAAAACACAAGGGAGTCCCATATATGATGACTCCCCCTGCAATGATTTAAATATTTCATTAACTTTGATCATGTCAAACCATCTAGTATATTTTCACTTCTTCATTTACTTTTAACTTTATGACTTTAGCTTCTTTGCCATCGTATGTTTCATTCACTGCCACTAATCCTTTAAGATTACTTGAACTCTTTGTAATTTCAAAGATCCTATCTGCCTCAGTCCTAACAATATAGTTATATTCATTTGGCTTACTATCTTTTGTATCCTCATCATCCATTAACGAAGTTGTTTTCTCAAGAATACTATTATATTCGAACACTCTGCTGGTTGGAACAACGATTAAATTATTCGTAAATACTTTATTTTTTATTACCATATCAACTTCTGCTTTATCAAATGGTACTAAAAATACTAATGGAGTATCTGTAGAGAATTTCTTATAAAACTCATACTCATCAGCGAAAGGCTCTACTTTATGAATACTTTTAATAAAAAGCTCTTTATCTTCAAAATGATCACCCCAACTTGATCCAAAATTCAATAATTTATTGATCTCTTTGTTCACAAGCCCAAATGTTGCATCTCCTGCAATAATTGGATAGTTGATCCCCGCAGAATAAAGATCCACTAACACATGTTGCTGTTGTCCTATATTATCCGTGAAGATAAATACTTGTTTTCCGTCTTCAAGCTTTTCTTTAACTTGATCCATTGGAAGAGGCATTGGCTTATCTTTATCATCCATTTCTGATTTGAAAAAAATATAATTATATGGCATCAGGTCAATATCTGCCCCTTTCAGTAAGCCTGATGATTCTTCACAAATATTACCTAGATACATAATATTCTGACCGGCATCCCTGATCTCTACAATGGAGGCTCCTGGTATACATCCGGCATTAAAAAATTTAATATTAACTAGGCCTCTGAAGTTATATCCCTTTCCTTCAGGAGTTATTCTTATAACTCTTTCATTCACATTCTCAAGATCTTGCTTTGTAAATCCTGCTTTGCCAGCATCTGCTTCCATGATCGCTGAATTAATTACTTTGATCCATTTTATCCTGGAAATTTTATACGTAATATCGGAAGTAAATAACTTTGCATTATAGTTTTTAGCCATGATCTTCGGGATCAAATTTAAATTACCTTTTTTTGCATCTGTTAAAACCACTATGTCTAAATCTTCCCCATCATAACCTTCAGATGGATCGATCAATATCTTAACTCCCGTCATTTCTAACAAAACCGATTCATTGAATTTGTCACTACATAAATTCGTTGTCTTTAAGTAGTTATCCTTATCTATGAGATCTATCTTATTTTTTCTTTTCTCGTACCTTGATGTTATTGCAGTGTTAATATCGCCATCCAATTCAATATATTCGATCTGGAACGGCATTGTTCCTAATTTCGCTTGATTCTGAAAATATCCCTCTACTGCTTCGACAAGATCTTTGTTGCCGGTAAAGAATATTAAGTATTTTGCAGAAAGTTTTTCAAATATCAAATACTTAACTGAAAAGTTCTCATTCAATAATGAATGTTGTAATTTGTATTGTAGCAACATTGTATCTAACTTTTCTCTTATAAAAATATAATTTTGATAGAAACTATTCAGATAACTTAAACTTTTACCTTCTTCCGGCACAACAACAATACTATGCTCTAGATAAATTTTCTCTTTTACTTCATTAAAAACTTTTAAAAGATTTTGGTAAAATTTACCATGGTTTGTATCCGGTTCAGAGATGAAATTCACAACATAACCTGTACCAAGCTTAAAATAGACATCCAAGATTCTGTCGGTAATAGACAAAGAAACACCCTTGTTCTCAAAAATTATTTTGTCAAAGATAGCTTCATTCTTCTTCAAAAACTCAATAACAATATCTTTAATCTCTTTTAGTGATTTGCTATTTTTTCGTATTACATAATTAATTATTTTATTTTCTGGTATCACTGGTTTAACTTCAATCACTTTGGTTGATTCCGGCTCACCAAAAAACTCTCTCTTAACAGCATCTTTTATAAAATCTTTTATCCCTTGGTGCGATTTTTCATTACTCTGCTTTTTATTTTCTAAAAGTTCTTCAATTTCTTGTAGAACATTCTTCGTTAGAACAATACCTTCTAAACTCAGGATCTTTTCATAACAATCAATGTCATCGATATTCTTTTCGATTAAATTTATTTCCGGATAACCTGACAAATATTTTAAAACATCTTTTCCATCACTATCTGTATCAAACTTTATAAAATCATCTGAAATATCTTCTAATATCCTTTTTGATTCTTTTAGTAGGTTTTCATTCATCTCTCTTATTTTTTCAGGCATTTTCGAAAAATCTTCAGATTCAAGATATTGAATCGTTTTCTTACTCTCTTTTAATCGAGATAAATAATCATTATCTATCTCAATCCCTTTTACCAGATCATTGATCCGTTCATTCATAATTTTTGCTCCTTTTATGATTTATAGGTTTAACTTGGGTCTTTAATAAACCCAAGCTAAAGAATATATTAAGTCAATAAATGAATATCAAGCTTAATATTTTGTAATTGCTTGAAGGCATCAATTAACTTATATTCTATTCAAAATTAACTATAGTATAATAATAGTGTCTACTTGATTATGAATGTTCACATGAAATATATGAAAATAGCACTCAAAGAATCCTTGAAAGGAAAAGGTAAAGTATCCCCCAATCCTTTAGTGGGTGCTGTTATTGTGAAAAATGGAAAGATCATAGGTAAAGGTGCGCATTTAAAATTTGGCAAAGAACACGCTGAAATAAATGCTTTCAACAATTGCTCAGGATCGCCAACTGGTGCAGATCTTTATGTAACTTTAGAACCTTGTGATCATTACGGTAAAACACCACCATGCACAGAAAGAATAATTAAAGAAAAAATTTCCAGAGTATTCATTGCAACCTTAGATCCGTTCAAAAAAGTAAATGGAAAAGGTGCCGAAAGATTAAGAAAAGTAGGAATTGAAGTTAATGTTGGGATTTTAGAAGAAAAGGCAAAGAAAGTGAATGAATCTTTTCTTCATTTTCAGAAAACTAAAACTCCATTTATACTTTTAAAATCAGCTATAAGCTTAGACGGATCGATTGCTACAGATACTGGTGATTCAAAATGGATATCAAGTCCAAAAAGCAGAAAATACGTACATAAACTAAGAAATGATTATGATGCAATTCTTGTTGGGAAAAACACTGTATTGAAAGATAATCCTGAATTAACAGTAAGATTGATAAAAGGTACTAACCCAAAAAGAGTTATCATTGATAAGGACCTAAGCCTTGATATTAACCGTAAAATTTTCTCAGATAAAAACAAGAATAATACTATTATATTAATGTCAAAAGATAGTAATCAATCTCAAAAAGAAACTATTTTAAGAAATCAAGGTATAACAATCCTTAAAATAAGTACTGTTAATGGATATTTGAATTTAAAGGAAGCAATGAAAGAACTTGGCAAACTCGGAATTACTTCGATGATGGTTGAAGGTGGAGGATTTACAGCATCAATGTTTTTGAAAGAAAAACTTGTAAATCGTATTAATCTGTTTATTGCACCCCTAATTGTGGGTAGTACTAAAAAATTTACAAGTAATCTTGGAATTGATAGTATTTCAAATGCGATAAAGATAGTTGATAAAAAAATCTCGAAATTTGATAAGGATATTTTAATTGATGGATTGGTTGAATACTAAAACTGACCATTAAACTTACTATGAAAATCTCTAAAGAAAGAAAACTTCTCGTACTAGCTGACTTTATTACTGTAAATTTGTCAACGTTCTTTCTTTTCTTTTTAAAATTCAAATCTGGAATTTTTCAATCTACTTTAGAACATTCATACACCGAATTATTTCTTATAATGCCGATCATATATTTATTTTGGTTGGTTATGTTCCATATGCGAGATATGTACCGCTCTTTCTACTTTAGAAGTGCTATAGAAATTTTTCTTCATTGTGTGTCATCATTGACCATAGGTGTTGTCATAGTCTATTTGATTACAATTGAATTAAACAATCCGGAAACATATTTTAGATTCCCATTAATTATTTACTATTTAGTCATGGTGGCTTTTGTAGCTATTGGTAGATTATCATTCAAATTGATACTTAATCGTTATCTAAGAAAAGGCATTGGATTAAGGAATGCTTTGATCATAGGTTATAATAAATCCGCCAGGAAAATAGTCAGAGAATATTTGAAAGGTAGTTTGTTGGGATTAAAGATCATAGGTTTTATTGATGATGATCCTGACAATCCTGAATATCAAGGTATTAAAACTATAGGCAATTTTGATAATTTCGATAAGCTTATAACCAAAAGAAAGATCCGAGAAATAATAATTTCAATAGAGTCCAAAGATCCTCTGCTAATAAATAAAATCATCTTAAAATCGAAAGATAGGAATGTTTTTTATAAGGTTGTTCCATCTTTAAACGATATTATCAGTGGAAATGTTAGGACATTTGAATTATTCAATTTTACTCTTTTAGAGCTATTTCCTGATATTCTTTCACCTTTTCAAAGATTTATTAAACGAAGCATTGATCTGATGGCTTCATTTATTTTACTTATGATTTCTTTTCCAATTATAATCATATCAGCTATAATAATAAAGATCGATTCTCCCGGTAATATTATTTATCACCAAAAAAGAGTGGGGAAAGATTTTGAGGAATTCACTGTATTTAAATTCAGATCAATGAGGCAGGATGCTGAATCAAAGACAGGTGCTGTTTGGGCAACAAAAGATGACCCTAGAGTAACTAAATTCGGTGATTTTATGAGGAAGACACGTATTGATGAATTACCTCAATTACTTAATGTGCTTATTGGGAACATGAGCTTTGTTGGGCCAAGACCTGAACGAAAAGTATTTGTCGATGAGTTCATAAAAAATATTCCGTTTTATTACAAGAGGCTACATATAAAACCTGGCTTGACCGGTTGGGCACAAGTGAAACATAAATACGATGAAACAGTTGAAGATGTGAAAGAAAAATTAAAATATGATCTTTTTTATATCGAAAATTTATCTCTCAAGCTAGATCTAATAATAATTTTGCATACAGTAAGAACTGTTGTCAATTTTAGAGGACATTAAAAATTGGAGTTATATAAAATGAAAAAAATGCTTGTTGTTATTTTATTAGGTTTAACCTTTGCTTCATACTCTCAAAGTGAAGAATTATTAAAGATGTATGAAAAAATAACCGGTAAAGACTTTTCTGCTGAAATTGAAAAAATGAAAAAGAAAGATACCGGCATCATAAAATCAGAAGAAGTAAGTTTGATTGATTCTATTGGGATTGAACCTGATATCCTAGAAATTGATTCTGTTGTTGTAGAAGATACTTATTTCGAAAAATATGTTAATGGTGTTTTAATTGATCCTTATGACTCCAAGTTAAAACAATTTTCTATTGATTTTTCATCTGTAAAAACTACTATGAACTTCAATAAAAGAATACCTGATTCTTATATCCTTTCACAGGGAGATGAATTTGTTATTGATATTTGGGGGGCAATGGATAAA
>WTAK01000193.1 GCA_013139625.1 Candidatus Delongbacteria bacterium
ATCGTTTTACCTAAAGGTTTAAATTTTTCTAAATTGACACCAGAACCCGGTATTAGTTTTGTTTTTTCTTGATTGACTAAACTATTCTCTAAGAAAAAACCTTTATTAGATAAATTTTGAAAAAAAACGGTATTAGATTTAGAACAAGCATATTTGTACAAAATCTTTATTAAAAATTTTAATTTGTGAGAAATTAAAGATGTGCCAATTCCTGTAATATTCATAATCACTGGAATTTTAAATTTATTTGCTGCATAATTTCCATAAATATTTGGTTTAACTGTATAGGTTAGGATAATATTAGGTTTTATATTTTTGATTGTTTTTTTATAATTTCGAACTACACAATAGTCTTTAAATGGGTTTATTCCTCTTCTATCTATTTTTGTGTAAATATGTTTGGCACCCAATTTTATTAGTTTTTCTACATAAAGATCATCTGATTTTTGAGGTACTGAGAAATAAATCAAATAATTATTCGCAATTAATTGTGCAAGTAATTCTTTTCTAAAAAGGTACAGACCACTTGCTCTATTTGCTAGTATAAGAATTTTCATTGCTTTATTTGTTCTTTGTTGTTCCATTAAACCTATTATTTTTGATTTCGCTTTCAAAGCTTACACCTTCTCTCATAAATACTTTTTTTAGTGTTAGAAAAATAATTTTAAGATCAAGCATCATGGTTAAATTATTTACATAAAAGATATCATGCTCAAATTTATCTTCCCATGATATGGCATTTCTTCCTTCTACTTGAGCTAAGCCTGTTATTCCCGGTCGTACATCATGTCTTCGAGCTTGTTGTTCGTTATATAAAGGTAAGTATTCTATTAGCAGTGGTCTTGGTCCTATTAGACTCATATCGCCTTTCAGAACATTGACCAATTCAGGTAATTCATCTAAACTTGTACTTCTCAAAATTTTACCAAATTTTGTATGCCTTTCATTATTTGGCAATAAGTTGCCATCTTGATCAGTAGTATTTAACATTGTTCTAAATTTAATCATTTTAAAAATTTTACCATTTCTTCCAGGTCTTTTTTGAGTAAAGAAAATAGGAGAACCGAGTTTTAATCTTATCAAGATAGCGGTCAAAACTAAAATAGGTAAAATAGCAATAAGTCCAAAAAAAGATAATATTATATCTATAATTCTCTTAAAATGTTTATAAATTTGCATAGGCTGTTTTAATTACTCTTTAATTCTCAGGATTTTTGCAGGGTTACCAACAACTATACTATTTTCAGGCACATCTTTAACTACAACAGCACCACCACCTACAATACTGTAGTCTCCAATTTTGACGCATTCCCTTATTGTTGCGTTGCTTCCAATATGAACCATTTTACCGACATGAACATCAGCGCCTACTACTGCATTAGTAGCCAAATGAGCAAAATGGTCAAGAAATGAGTCATGACCGACGAAAGAATTTGCCAGTAGCATACAGTTGTTTGAAATTGTTGCATCAGAGCTAAGCTGAGAATATGGTGCGATAAGAACACCTTTTCCAATTTTACAGTATTCCTTTGGTATAATAGCAGTGGGGTCGATTATATTGTAAAATTTATTCTCAGGTATATTAAGAGCTAGAATTCTTTGATACATCTCTTTCTCATATTTAAAACCAACATAGGCTATAAAAACATAAGTATTTTTATCACTTAGATATGATGGAAGCTCATCAGTTTTTCCAATAACTTCAATCTGCTTATATTTTCCTATTTTTGTACCTTTTTCGATATTATCATTTAAAAAGCCGATAACACGAGCATCTCCCACTCTATCAATTATCGTTGAAGCAATCATACCGATACCTTTACCGCCTAATACTACAATCTTTTTCATGTTCAAGACCTACGATTTACTTAGTTTTTATCAATTCATGCCTGTGTAGCATCTTTTTTGCCATGATAACCATTGGTGGTCCAATAAATTTCCCATTCATCAATGCAACACCTTTACCTTCTGATTGTGCTTCTTTATATAATTCGAGCATTTCTTTCGCATCTTCAATTTCTTTTTCGGAAGGAGAGTAGTATTGATGAACTAAAGGTAATTCTTTCGGATTAAGAACAAGCATACCTTCGAATCCTAAACTTTTTGCAAGAATAATATTTTTTTCAAGATCTTCAAGGTCATGAACATGGATATGAACGGTATCAATAGGAATTACTTTATTTGCTTTTGCCGCCATTGCTATCAATGCTCTCGGATTATAGATACTCTTACCCTCATGATCATGAATTCCACCAAGGTCTCCAATAAAATCTTCACATCCAAATGCAATAGCTGTAACTCTCGGTGAAGCTTGACAAATTTCTTGTGCATTCAAGACAGCTGCACTGGTTTCAATTAGTGGTATGATCTTAAAAGTACCTACAGGAATTCCTTTTTCATATTCTATGGTTTCAAGCAGTTTGTCAAAGAAATAAACATCTTGACCGGTTTGAGATTTTGGGTACATAAAACCCTGAACACCATCGATAGTAAGCTGGTGAATATCTCGTAGTAATTCTCCGCTTTCACGATCATTAACCCTAGGATAAACCTGATGATTTTTAAAATCACCATTTGTTACCATTTCAATTATTTTATTTCTGGCCATTTGTTTATTTTCAACAGGTTGAACAGAATCCTCAATATCTAAAAGAAGCACATCTGCATTTGATCTGGCTGCACTTTTCATTAATCTTTCATTGTGCCCAGGAACGAACATCAGGCTTCTCATTAAATGTTTATTAAACATCTTAAGATCTCCTTTTTATTAAAACTTTTCTTCTGAATTTAAGTACATCTTCATTTTTCTGATTATACCCGAGAGTCTCTACGTAAACTACACCACGATCTAATTTAGATTGCGAAGCTTTAACCGATAGGACTGTAGTTTTTGCATAAAGAGTATCGTTAATATGTACTGGAGCTAAATGTTCAATAGATTCATATCCAAAATTCGCAATAGCTTTCCCACTGATATCAGGTACGGTCATACCTACAATAATGCTGAAGACTAAAGTTCCGACCACCAAGATCTTACCATGTTGATTTGCTTTAGCATAATCTAAGTTAGTATGAACGGGATGATGATTCATAGTCATTAATGAAAATATGTTGTTATCAGATTCGAAAATAGTTTTAGATAAAGAATGTACTATTGTTGCACCTTCTTCAAAATCTTCAAAATAGTTTCCCAATTTACTTGGTTCCATTGCAAATCCTTGATTTGTATTCATATTATGTATAGCTTTGTTTTAATCTTGTAAAAGATAAGCTCACTTATGCTGAAAGTAAAGAATTTAAATCGTGCAATAAAAAATAATTGACAATTTACAATTTACAATTGATATTGATGATGGATAATTTACAATGGACAATTTACAGTTGAGAATTAAAAAGGTAATATTACTATTTTTCATAGTTAAAATATCAGCTTTGTATTCATTGGGCTTAAATAGTTATGATATTAATGAAAGACCGGATAGTATAAGTGTAAACAAAACTAAACTTACAATAGCAATGAGTTCTTCCGTTTTTGTTGTCGCAGGTGCATATTATGCAGTAAAAACTGCATGGTGGTATGATATTTCACCTGATTTTCATTTTGACCAAGGAGCGGACTTACACTATTCAAAAAATCTAGATAAGGTAGCTCATTTATTTGGAGGATATGTAGTTCAAGATCTCTACTACAGAAGCTTTAGATGGTCAAATATGAAAGAAGAAACTGCATTATGGACAAGTTTTGGTTTTAGTGTGTTTGTACAGGTAATGATTGATATAAAAGATGGATATGCTCCGCACTGGGGTTTTAGTTTGTATGATGTGGGAGCAGGAGCTTTAGGTGCCAGTTTCCCAGTTTTTCAGCATTATTACCCTTTTTTAAAGAATTATAAATTAAAAATGAGTTATTGGTATAAAGATGATGATTATGGGAGTTACCCACGCAACGAAGCTGCAAATATCTTTGAGGAATTACCTGTAGAAGATTATCCGAATCAAACATACTGGCTTACTTGGAATGTTGATCAAGTGATTCCTAAGAAATATGATAAATATTGGCCTGATTTTTTAGATATTGCAATCGGAATGGGGGTCGATGATCTGATAGACTATCCTGATACTAACGGTAGTGTTGAGTGGTATCTCGCATTTGATTATGATCTGGAAGTATTGGTCAAGAATGTTGACAGCCCTATTGTAAAATCCATTGCACATTATTTAAATTACATAAAATTCCCAAGCCCTGCAATACGGTTTACACCGGAATTTAAAGCGTACGGATTTTATTTTTAACTCACAACACAGAACAAAATTAGACCCTGAAATAAATTCAGGGTGACAAGTGATACAATTAAATCAATGCAACTGGAATTGCTGTCACATTCTCATTCAAAGGGATATAGTCATCGCAAAGACAGATCAGTCCACCTTCACCAATATCCATATTTAATTTATTGAGTAAATGGAAATGTTTAATATGATCTTTTCTAGGAGAAGCACTTTTTTTGAATTCAAAAGGAAAAACTTTCCCATCTTTTAGTATAAGCAGATCAATCTCTTTAGAATCTTTATCTCTGTAAAAAAAGAAATTTTCTTTAATTCCATTATGCCAGTAGCTTTTCAATATCTCAATTAAAATCCATGTTTCGAGTATATTCCCTGACATGGCACCTGCTTCAAGTGTTTCAGGGCTAGACCATCCTGTAAGATATGAACAAAGTCCCGTATCAAAGAAATATAATTTAGGAGATTTGATCAATCTTTTAGAAATATTAGAATGGTAAGGTTCAAGCAAATATATTATTCCACTCGTTTCAAGAATTGACAGCCATGATTTTGCCGTATTCGGAGAAATGTCAGTATCTCTTGCAAGATCAGAAATATTTAATAAACTACCTGTTCTAGCAGCAGCAACTTTTAAGAAACGAAGAAAAGCAGTTTCATCTCCTACTTTCGTAAGATCTCTTACATCTCTCTGAATATAAGTTTGAATATATGAACTATAGAATAATTCTTTCTCTATGTTTTTAGACTCATATAAAGCCGGTAATGTCCCTCGCCATATCATCTGATATAGTTTCTGTAGGCTTAAAGTATTATTGATCCTTGCCCTGTTTTTAATTATTTCAGATGTAGGGAGAAAAGGTTTGTAGTTTTTACCATTGTTTTGGATCTCATGCTTT